>CANGUJ010000115.1 GCA_947456845.1 Burkholderiales bacterium
AGGCCGGCACACCGATTTCGTCCGCGCCGACCAGGATGGCTTCCTCCAGCGGCTTGCCCAGGTGCAGGTGCCGCTCGATGTTCTCGATGGTGACGATCGCCTGGTCCACGAGTATGCCCACCGAGAGCGCCAGGCCGCCCAGCGTCATGAGGTTGAGCGTCTCACCGAGCGCCTGCAGGGCCAGGATGGAGGCCATGATCGAGAGCGGGATGGTCAGCGCAATGATCACGGTGCTGCGCCAGTTGCCGAGGAAGAGCAGCACCATCAAGGCGGTGAGACCGGCGGCGATCAGCGCCTCCACCACCACCCCTTCCACGGCGGCCTTGACGAACACCGACTGGTCGAACAGGGTGGCGACCTTGATGTCCGGCGGCAGGATCTGCGTGGCGCGCGGCAGCAGGTTGCGCAGGTTCTCGACGATGTCCAGCGTGGAGGCGCTGCCGTTCTTGAGGATGGAAAGCAGCACGCCGCGCTCGCCGTCCTGCCTCACGATGTTGGTCTGCGGGTTGAACCCGTCGCGCACCTGCGCCACGTCGCGCACGTAGGTGGTGCTGCCGCCGGCGGTGCGCACCGGCATGTCGTTGAGGCCGCTGATGGCGTCCGGCGAGGCGTTCAACTTGACGCTGTATTCGGTTTCGCCCAGCTTGGCGGTACCGGAGGGCAGGATCAGGTTCTGCGCGTTGATGGCGTTGACCACGTCCGAGGGGGCCAGGCCGCGCGATTGCATCGCCTGCATGTCGAGGTCCACGGAAATCACGCGGATCTTGCCGCCGTAGGGGAACGGGATGGCCACGCCCGGCACGGTGACCAGTTGCGGGCGCAGCTGGTTGACGGCGGCATCGAACACCGCGTTTTCGGGCAGGGTCGGCGAGGACAGCGCCAGCTGGATCACCGGAATGCTCGAGGCGGAGTACTTGATCACCAGGGGCGGGGTGATGCCCGGCGGCAACTGGCGCACCTGCGGCTGCATGGCCGCGACCACCTGGGCGATGGCGGTCTGGATGTTGGCGTTGGGCTGGAAGAACACCTTGATGACCGTGATGCCAGGCAGCGAGGTCGACTCGATATGCTCGATGTCGTTCACGGTGGTGGTGAGGCCGCGTTCGCTCTGACCGGCGATGCGCTGGCCCATTTCCTGGGCGGACAGGCCGTTGTAATTCCAGATGATGGAGATCACCGGGATGTTGATCTCCGGGAAGATGTCCGTGGCCATGTTGCGCAGCGCAAACGGAAAGGCCAGCACGATCAGCATCGCCATCACGATGAACGTGTACGGGCGCCGCAACGCCAGGGCAACCATGGACAGGGGCGAAGCGTCCTTCAATGCGGATGAAGTCATGGCATTCCGTCAGGGGGTTTGCGATGTCCAGCGAGGTTCAAGCCTGGTCGGTCTTGTGCCGACTTATGGCATCGGCATGGGTGACATCACCTGACCGACGTTTGCGCGAATGCCAAAGTATACGTAGTTACCCGTATCTGTCACCAGGGGGACATTTGCGGCCGGCAGCGCGGCCGCGCAGGCCCGGCGATGCGCCAAGTTGGGGATAATCGGGTCTTTACCGAAATCCGAAACCGGGCTTCCCGCCATGCCGCGCATCCTCGTCCTGAATCCCAACACCACCGCCAGCGTCACCGAACTGGTGGCGCGCCATGCCCGGGACACGCTGGGTGATGGTTTTGACTGCGTGCCGGCCACGGTGCGCTTCGGGCCGCACTACATTTCCAGCGAAGCCGCCTATGCCATCGCAGGGCATGCGGCGCTCGATGGCGTGGCCGAATTCGGCGCGGGCGCCGATGCCGTTCTGCTGGCTTGTTTTGGCGACCCCGGCATCTTCGCCCTGCGCGAGGTATGCGCCATGCCGGTGATCGGCCTGGCCGAGGCGGCCATGCGCGAGGCCGCCGCCCATGGGCGGTTTTCCATCGTCACCGGCGGCGTCTTGTGGAAGCCCATGCTCGAGCGCCTGGCGGCGGCCCTGGGCTATGCGGAGCGCATTGCGCGTATTCGCACCATCACGCTGACGGGCGCGGAGATCGCGGCCGATCCGGCCGGCGCCAGCACCATGCTGGCCGACGAGTGCCGTGCCGCCGCCGCCGAGGACGGCGCCCGAGCGGTGATCCTGGGCGGCGCCGCACTGGCCGGGATGGCTGCGCGAATCGCGCCGCAGGTAGGCGTGCCGGTGATCGACAGCGTGCTGGCCGGGGCGCGGGTGGCGGGTGCGCTCGCTGCGGCGCATGCAGCCGCGCCGCGCGTCGCGCCGCGCCTGCAGCCGGTGCCCGCGACAGGCATCAGCCCTGCGCTGGCTGCCATGCTCGGGGGGTGAGCAGCGCCTGCGGCAGGCTCAGTCGAGCTTGATGTTGATGGCCCTGACGATGGGGGCCCACTTGGCCTTTTCATCCCGGCGCGCTGAACGGAATTCGTCCGCAGATCCCCGTGCGGGCAGGGCCCCCTCGGCGATGAATTGTTACGAAACCTCCGCCGATTGCAGCGCGGCCAGCAGGGCGCGGCGTTTGTGCAGGATCATGGGTGTTCTCCGGACTTGTTTTTTTAAGGCCTCAGCGGGCCTTGAAACCGTAGAAGCGCGCCGGGTTGTCCACCAGCACAGCCTGCAGCGCCGCGCCCGGGGCGATCTGCTTGAGCAGGTCGGTGAGCAGGCCGTCATCGGGAATCGCGCCCAGGTTGGGATGCGGCCAGTCGGTGCCCCAGAAGCAGCGCTCGCCGAACTCGGCCACCAGCCTGGCGGCGAACGGCACCGAATCGGGCCACGGCGGCGGCAGGCGCGAGTTGCGCTCCGAGCCGCTTACCTTCATGTGGAAGCGCGGGTCCTTCATCAGCTCGAGCAGCGCGCGGAAATCCGGCTGGTCGATGCCCTTGGAGGCATCCTGGCGGCCCTGATGGTCGATCACCACCGGCACGGCGGAGCGCTTGAGGATGGGTGCCAGTTCATGCACGTGGTCGCCGTGGAAATGGATCTGCAGGTGCCAGCCCAGCGGCGCCAGGCGGTGTGACAACTTGATCACGTCTTCCGGGTCGGCGCCACGGCCCAGGTGTTTCATGAAGTTGTAGCGCACGCCGCGAAAGCCGGCCGCGTCGAGGCGCTTGAGTTCCGCGTCCGGCACGTCGGTCGGGGCCAGCGCGACGCCGAGGTAATCGCCGCCCTTGGCTGCAATGGCGTCCTCGACCGCGCTGTTGTCGAACCCGTGGCAGGTGGACTGCACGATCACGCAGCGCGCAATGCCCATCTTCGCGTGCATGGCGAAGAGTTTTTCCTTGGGCGCATCCGCAGGGAGGAAGGGCGCATCCTTCCAGTACGGGAAGCGCGCCGCCGGGCCGAACACATGCACATGCGCGTCGCATGACAGCGGCGGCAGCTTGATGGTCGGCGCGCTGGGGTGCTCGAGATAGGACGGCTTCGGATCGCTCATCTCGAGGGAGGTCAGGGAGCGACGCTCTTGACTTCCTCGGTGGCGAAATCGCCCGGCATGACGATTTCCAGCATTTCGATGTCTTCACTGTGGCCGACCTCCCGATGGCGGATCGAGGGCGGCTGGAACACGCAGGACCCCGCTTCCAGGCGCGTGACCCCGGGCTGGCCCTCGTACTCGAAATCGACCCAGCCCTTCAAGACGTAGACCATCTGGAAGTCGGTCTTGTGCAGGTGCGGCTGGCCGGAGAATTCGGCGCCCTTGGCGGCGCGGATGACGTGAGCCACGACCTTGCCGTCGGTGGCGGCCTTGATGCCGAGGTCGCGGTAGTCGAAGAACTCGCGCAGGCCGCTTTCGAACTTGGAGTCGCGTGCGTGGCTGACGGTGAATCCCTTGGTGGTCATGTCATCTCTCCGTGGTTGTGTCGCGCCGGCGAATGCGGCGCTGCTCGATAAACAACATGTTACTGCACCGCGTTGCGCGCCACCAAAAAAGGCCTGCCTGTCCGGCAGGCCTGGATCCACGGGAGGCTGGCTTCGCGGCAGCTATTGCATGCGGATGGTCGTCAGGTCCTGGAACCGGTTCTGCGCCTGCACGAAGCCCTTCATCTTGGCGCTCATGGCGCGCGGGTTCACGTCATGGGTGACGTCGATGAACAGGGCTTCGTCGACCAACCTGGCGTGGATATCCTGCAGGACCTTGTTCTGCGCGGAGGTCGATCAGGCGCGCGCGATGTTCTCCATCGCGTCGCGGCCCACGCCGGCCTTGTCGGCACTGGCGAGAATCTCGTTCCAGGTGGCCTCGTCGACCGGGATGCCTTCGGCCAGGCGCTGCTTCTTCCATTCGCGCTCGGGTTCGCCGGCGATCTTCACGTGCGACACGCCGGCGGCGGGCGGGGAGGCGGTGTGCCAGGCCACGTACGCCTCCAGTTCCTGCGCGAGGTTCTCGGCGGTGCCGAGCTTTTTCGGGTCGATGATGATGGAGAACATGCCGTTCAATACCTGGCGGCCGCGCGATGCGTCGCCTTTTTCGGTTTTGCCGCCGGCCAGCGCGCCGCCCAGCAGTTCGCAGATCAGCGCCAGGCCCGAGCCCTTGTGCTCGCCGAAGGGCAGGATGGCGCCGTAGGGCTCCACCACGGTGAAGCGCGGGTCGATGGTGGGGTCGCCCTTGTTGTCGATGATGGTGCCCGGTTCGAGCGAGGCGCCCTTGTTGTAGGCTACCCGGGTCTTGCCCTGCGCGATCTTGCTGGTGGCGAAGTCCAGCACCACCGGGTCCTTGCCCGCCTCGATTGGAAATGCGGGAACACCCACGCAGAAGGGGTTGGTGCCGTGGCGCGGGTCGCGACCGCCCCAGGGGGCGACGATGGGACGCGACAGCACGTTGACGAAATGGATCGACACCAGTCCATGGGCTATGCACTGTTCGGCCCAGGCGCCGATGCGGCCGATGTGATGCGCATTGGTCAACCCCACCACGCACACGCCGTGACGCTTGGCGCGTTCGGCGCCAAGTTCCATGGCCTCGTAACCCATCACCTGCCCGTAGCCCTGGTTGCCGTCGAGCTTCAACAGGGCGTTGGAATCGAGCGTGATCGACACATGCGCATTCACCGTGAGCCCGCCTTCTTTCCAGGAGTCCACATAGCGCGGGATCATGCCGATACCGTGCGAGTCGTGGCCCTTGAGGTTGGCCTCCACCAGATTGGCCGATACCAGGTCGGCTTCGCGGTCGGTGGACCCGGTGCCCTTGACGATGGCGCGGATGGCCCGGGTGAGGGGTTCTGCCTTGAGGATGTGGGTGGTGGCCATGTTTGTCCTGTTCGTCGTGCGGCGCAGGGCCTTTACAGCACCTTGCCGGGGTTCATGATGCCTTTCGGATCGAGCGCGTTCTTGATGGCGCGCATCACGTTCAATTCGATCTCCGACTTGTAGCGCTTGATCTCCTCGCGCTTTAGTTGCCCGAGGCCGTGCTCGGCCGAGATCGAACCGTTGAAGCGCGCCACGCAGTCGTGCACGATGCGGTTCACCGGTTCGGAGGCATTGTTCATCCACTCATCCTCGGTGAAGCCATCGCGCGGCCGGGTGATGTTGTAATGCAGGTTGCCGTCTCCCAGGTGGCCGAAGTTGACCGGCCGCACGCCGGGGTAGGCGGCGTCGAGGGCGGCGTCGGCCGCGTCGATGAAATCGGCGATCTTCGAGATCGGCAGCGAGACATCGTGCTTGATGTTGCGCCCGTCGACCGACTGCGCCTCCGGCAGGGTTTCGCGCAGGTCCCACATGCGCCTGGCTTCGGTTTCGTTCTTAGCCAGCGCCGCGTCGGCGATGAGGTCGGCCTCCATGGCGGAGCCGAGCGCCGCCTCGACATCCTCCGCCAAGGCGGCCGCGTCGCGGCTGTCGGCGATGTCGGTCAGCACGTACCACGCGTGTGTTTCGCCCAAAGGCGACCTGAGTGCGGGATTGAAGCGCTCCAGCACGTCCAGCGCAAAGTGCGAAATGAGTTCGAAGGCGGTGATGCGTTCGCCCAGCGCGGCCTTCATGTGGTTCAACAGTTCGAGCGCCTTGCGCGGCGAAGCCAGCCCGACGAAGGCTGTCTGCGTGGCTGACGGCATGGGGAAGAGCTTCAGCACCGCCTTGGTCACGATGCCCAGCGTGCCCTCCGCGCCGATGAACAGATGCTTCAGGTCATAGCCGGTGTTGTCCTTGCGCAGGCCTTTGAGTCCGCTCCAGATCTCGCCCGAGGGCAGCACCACTTCCAGGCCCAGCACCAGCTCGCGGGTATTGCCGTAGCGCAGCACCTGCACGCCGCCGGCGTTGGTGGAAATGTTCCCGCCGATCTCGCAACTGCCCTCAGCGGCCAGCGACAGCGGGAACAGCCGGTTGTTGGCCGCCGCCGTGTCCTGCAGGTTCTGCAGGATGCAGCCGGCCTCCACCGTCATGGTGTTGTTGGTGAGGTCGACTTCCAGCACGCGGTTCATGCGCGAGACGTTGAGGATGACCTGCGTGCCGGATTCGTCCGGCACGCCGCCGCCCACCAGCCCGGTGTTGCCGGCCTGCGGCACCAGCGCCGTGCTGGTGGCCGCGCACAGCCGGACGATGGCCGCCACTTCTTCCGGCGTGCCGGGCTTGACCACCACCAACGGCTTGCCGAAGTACTTTTTGCGCCAGTCGTTGGCGTAGGCGGCGAAGTCGGAGGTGATGACGTAGGGCTCGCCCACAATGGCGCGCAGTTGATCGATGAGGCCGGACATGGGTCTGGTCAGTACACCGCGCGGCCACCTGAGATGTCGAATACCGCGCCGGTGGTGAACGAGCATTCCTCGCTCGCCATCCAGGCGATCATGGCGGCCAGTTCCTCGACCTTGACGAAGCGGTTCATCGGGATCTTGGAGAGCATGAAGTCGATGTGCGCCTGGGTCATCTGCGCGAACATCTCGGTCTGCGCGGCCGCCGGGGTGATGGCATTGACGCGGATGCCGGTCTGCGCGAGTTCCTTGCCGAGCGACTTGGTCAGGCCGATCACCGCCGCCTTCGAGGCGCTGTAGGCGGGCGCGTTGGGGTTGCCGTCCTTGCCGGCGATCGAGGCGATGTTGATGATGCGGCCGTAGTTGCGCGCCATCATGCCCGGCACGAGTGCCTTGCAGCAATGGAAGGTGCCCATGAGGTTGACTTCCTGGACGGCGCGGAAGTCCTTGGAGGAATATTCCCAGGTCTTCTGGTTCGGGCCGGTGATGCCGGCGCTGTTGACCAGGATATCCACGGGGCCCGCCACCTTGGCCGCGGCCAGCACCTGCGCCTCGTCGGTGATGTCCACCACCGTGGCCGATACCGCGCCCTGCGCCGCGAGCGTGGCCTTGGACTGCTCCAGCCGGTCCGCGGTCATGTCCCATAGCACCACCGCGGCGCCGGAGGCGAGGAAACGCTCGGCCACCGCATAGCCGATGCCGCGCGCGCCGCCGGTGATGACCGCGGTCTTGCCTTTCAGATCAATCTGGTTCATGCCTTCTCTCCCTTGGCGTGTTCACGCGCCTGTTTTTTGAGCGGCCGCAGGATCGCGGCCGCGCAGATGAAATAACCCACCGAGAGCGCCGTTTCGGCGACGCCCAGCGGAATTGAAAGCCCGGATTCGCTGGTGGCGCGCACCAGGCCTTCGGTGAAATATATCCAGATCAGCAGCACCGACCACTGCAAGGCGTAGTTGCTGGCGCGCAGCACGCCCGGCAGCAGCAGCATGAGGGGCAGGACCTTCAGCACCAGCCATGACCCGCCCGGCCGCAGCGGCGACACCCACAGTTCCCACGCCACGCACAGCGCGATCAGGGCCGTCAGCAGTGCGATGGTGGCCCGGTGCAGTCGGCGGCTCATCGGGCGAGTTTCAGTGCCACGTCGGCCAGGCGCCGGCCCAGCGCCACCGCGAGGCGCTTTTCATCCTCGCTGACCGGCCGCTCGGCGCCGGGGCCGGCCACATGGCTGGCGCCATAGGGAGTGCCGCCGGTCGCGGTGTTGGTCAGCGCCGCTTCGGTGAACGGAATGCCGACGATGACCATGCCGTGGTGCAGGAGCGGGAGCATCATCGAAAGCAGGGTCGATTCCTGTCCGCCGTGCTGGCTGGAGGTGGAGGTGAACACCGCGCCCGGCTTGCCGGCCAGGGCGCCGTTCTGCCATTGGGCGCCCGTGGTGTCGAGGAAATGCTTCATGGGCGCGGCCATGTTGCCGAAGCGCGTCGGCGAACCCAGCGCGAGGCCGGCGCATTCCACCAGGTCGTTTGCCTCGACGTAAGGGCTGCCGGCGTCCGGCACCGGCGGGGCCGCCACGGCGGTGATGGGAGAGACCGGCGGCACGGTGCGCAGGCGCGCCTGCATGCCGGCCACGCCCTCGACTCCGCGTGCCACCAGCTCGGCCAGACGCCGGGTGGCGCCGTTGCGGCTGTAGTAGAGGACAAGGATTTCCGGCATGGGTGGCTGGGGTGCCGGAGGCGAGGCCATCGACGGAAGGCCGCCGCGCGGCGGCAAGGTGAACGTTCATTATACGAAGGCTTGGCGCAGCCGCGACGGCATGTCGGAGCGCTTCGGTGGCCGATTCGCGCCGTGACCGCGGCGCGTGCCTGCCGATCCCGCGCAGCGCTTAAACTGTTGGCATGACCACATTCATCCGCAAGCTGGAAGCCGCCTGGCGGGCCAACGATTCGCTCCTGTGCGTGGGGCTGGACCCGGACCTCAAGCGCTTCCCGGCGCACCTGGCCGGGCGGCCGCGCGCCATCGCCGAATTCTGCAGGGCCATCGTCGACGCCACCGCCGACCTGGTGTGCGCCTTCAAGCCGCAGATCGCGTATTTCCATGCCGAGCGCGCCGAAGACCAACTCGAGGAAGTCATCACTTACATCCACGACCGCTACCCGGCCATTCCGGTGATCCTCGACGCCAAGCGCGGCGACATCGGCTCGACCGCCGAGCAGTACGCGCGCGAGGCCTTCGAGCGCTACAACGCCGAGGCCGTCACGGTCAGCCCCTTTCTCGGCCACGACTCGATCAGCCCCTACACGGTCTACAAGGAGCGCGGCGTGATCATCCTGTGCCGCACCTCCAACCCGGGCGGCAGCGACATGCAATTCCTGGATGTCGAAGGGCCGGGCGGTCGCGAGCGGTTGTACCAGCGCATCGCCCGCACGGTCGCCTCGCAATGGAACGGCAACGGCAACTGCGCACTGGTGGTAGGCGCGACCTTCCCCAACGAACTCGCCGAAGTGCGCCGCATCGTCGGCGACCTGCCCCTGCTGGTGCCCGGCATCGGCGCCCAGGGAGGCGACATCGCCGCCACGGTGGCCGCCGGCCGGGACCGCACGGGCGCAGGCCTGATCATCAATTCGGGTCGCGCCATCCTGTACGCCTCGGGCGGCACCGACTTCGCCGCCGCCGCACGGGCGGCCGCCGTCGAAACCCGCGACGCCATCAACGCGCATCGCTGACGGACGGGGTCGCCCGTGCGCGCGCAGGCCGCATTTCCACCATGATCCACGCTGAGGAACCGCACCGTCCATGACAACCCAACTTGAAATCGCCACCCTCGGCGGCGGCTGCTTCTGGTGCGTCGAAGCCGTATTCGACGAGCTCGAGGGCGTCGCCTCGGTGGAGTCCGGCTACATGGGCGGGCATACCGCCAACCCGACCTACGAGGACATCTGCGGCGGCGACACCGGCCATGCCGAGGTCATCCGCGTGGCCTTCGATCCCGCGGTGGTGAGTTTCGCCGACATCCTGCGGGTGTTTTTCACCGTGCACGACCCGACCACGCCCAACCGCCAGGGCAACGACGTCGGCACGCAATA
>CANGUJ010000116.1 GCA_947456845.1 Burkholderiales bacterium
ACCCACGGCCCCCTGACCATGAGGTCGCCGAAGGCCTTGCCGTCCCAAGGGAGTTCCTCGCCGCTGCCGCCGACGATCTTCATGTCCACGCCGAACACGGCGCGCCCCTGCGTGACCTCGACCTTGAACTGCTCCTCGGCGGGCCAGGACAGGTGCTTGGTCTTGAGGTTGCACACCGTGCCCAGGGGCGACATCTCGGTCATGCCCCAGGCATGCAGCACCTTCACGCCGTACTCCTCCTGGAAGGTGCGGATCATCGCCGGCGGGCAGGACGAACCGCCGATGACGGTGCTTCTGAGCGTGGAGAAGCGCAGCCCGTTCTGCCTGAGATGCCCGAGCAAGCCCTGCCAGACCGTGGGAACGCCGGCCGACATGCTGACCTTCTCGCCCTCGAAGAGCTCGAAAAGGCTCTTGCCGTCCAGATGCGGCCCGGGCAGCACGAGCTTGGCTCCCACCAGCGGGCACGAGTAGGCCAGCCCCCACGAGTTGACGTGGAACATCGGCACCACCGGCAGGATGCAGTCGCGCGCCGAGCAGTTCAGGCTGTCCGGCAGGGCCGATGCGTAGGCATGCAGCATCGTGGAGCGATGGCTGTACAGCGCGCCCTTGGGATTGCCGGTCGTGCCCGAGGTGTAGCACAGGGACGAGGCGGTGTTCTCGTCGAAGCTGGGCCAGGCCAGCGTCTCGGCGGCGCCGGCCAGCAGGTCCTCGTAGCACAGGAGTCCCGG
The DNA here is from genome assembly GCA_947456845.1 of Burkholderiales bacterium. Classification (GTDB taxonomy): domain Bacteria; phylum Pseudomonadota; class Gammaproteobacteria; order Burkholderiales; family JAEUOS01; genus JAEUOS01. Next base: position 729 of record CANGUJ010000116.1, read on the forward strand.
CACCCGGCTGGCGGCAGGCATGTGCGCCGCGTCGGTCATGAGCACGAAGGCCTTGCAGCTGGTCAGGTGGGGCGCGATGCCCTCCACCAGAGGCAGGAAGGTCAGGTCGAAGAACAGCACCTTGTCTTCGGCATGGTTGATGATCCATGCGATCTGTTCGGGAAACAGGCGCGGGTTGATCGTGTGCATGACCGCGCCGATGCCGGAGATGCCGTAGTAGAGCTCGAAATGGCGGTAGCCGTTCCAGGCCAGGGTACCCACGCGGTCGCCCAGCACCACGCCGAGCGCCGCGAGCGCATTGGCGGCGCGCTTGGCGCGCCGGTTCGCGTCGGCATAGGTGTAGCGGTGCAGCGGCCCTTCGACCGTGCGCGAGACGATTTCGGAATCCGAATGGTGGCGCGCCGCATGCTCGATGATGTTCGAAATGAGCAGCGGCTGGCTTTGCATCAGGCCCAGCATGGTGATTCTCCGTTCTGGAACGCGTCGGGACGCGCGGACATGCTCCGATTATATGAGCGCCGAGGCCAGGCGCGACCGGCCGCCGGCGTGGTGGCGCCTGACCGCGTGGGCGATACAATAGACGACCAGTTTCCATGATCGCGCCGGTCTCGTGTCGGCGCAGCGGCCCGATGTCGCGACCACCTTGCCGGCCCCGCAGAATGCAAACATTCGCCCCATGAACGTCCCCCTCGCGCCACCGCAGGTCACCCTCAAGCCCCTCGACAGGCTCGACTGGTCGCCGCGCTTCCACCGCCTGCCGGCGCACTTCTATTCGCGGGTGCTGCCCCAGCCCTTGCCCGACCCGTACACGGTGGCTTTCAACCCGGATGCCGCGCCGCTGGCCGGCATGGCCCCGGAAGAGGGCCGGCGCGCGGACTTCGCCGAGCATTTTTGCGGCAATCGGCTGCTGCCCGGCGCCACGCCGCTGGCGGCGGTGTATGCCGGCCACCAGTTCGGGCATTACGTGCCGCGGCTGGGCGACGGGCGCGCCATGTCCCTGGGCGAGACCGTCGGCAGCGAGGGCCTGTGCGACCTGCAGTTCAAGGGCGCGGGCCTGACGCCCTATTCCCGCATGGGCGACGGTCGCGCCGTCCTGCGCTCCTCGATCCGCGAGTACCTGTGCTCGGAGGCGATGCACGCGCTCGGCATTCCGACCACCCGGGCGCTGGCCATCGTGGGCTCCGACCAGCCGGTGATCCGCGAGACGGTGGAGACCGCCGCGGTGGTGACCCGGCTGGCGCCCTCGTTCATCCGCTTCGGCTCGTTCGAATACTGGTACCACCGCCGCGAGGCCGAGCCGGTGCGCACGCTGGCCGATTTCGTCATCGACCAGTTCTATCCGGAATTCGGCGGCCGGCCCGACAGGTACGAATTGTTCATCGGCGAAGTGGTGCGGCGCACCGCGCACATGATCGCCGGCTGGCAGGCCGTCGGCTTCATGCACGGGGTGATGAACACCGACAACATGTCGATACTGGGACTGACAATCGACTACGGCCCGTTCGGCTTCATGGACGGCTTCGATCCCGGCCATGTCTGCAACCACTCCGACGAAGGCGGCCGCTACGCCTACAACATGCAGCCGCGCATCGCCCACTGGAACCTGTATGCCCTGGGCCAGGCGTTGGTGCCGCTGCTGGACCCCGAAGCCATCGAGGCGCGCCTGAACACCTGGGATACCCTGTTCGACCAGGCGCTCGAGGCGCGCCTGCGCGCCAAGCTCGGCTTGGCCACCGCAGACCCGGAAGACCCCGCGCTGGTCGAGGAGATGTTCGCGCTAATGGCCGAATCGCGCCTCGACTTCACGCTGTTCTTCCGCAACCTCGCCCGTGTGTCGGTCACCGGCCCTGTGGGCGACAAGGCGATCCGCGACCACAGCATGAACCCGGCGCGTTTCGACGCGTGGGCGGCGCGCTACCGGGCGCGCCTGGCCCGCGAAGGCAGCCGCGATGCCGAGCGGCGCGTGCTGATGAACGCGGTCAACCCGAAATTCGTGCTGCGCAACTACCTCGCCGAGACCGCCATCCGCAAGGCGGCCGACGAGCGCGACTTCGGCGAAATCGCCCGCCTGCACGCGGTGCTGCGCCGGCCGTTCGACGAGCAGCCGGGCAACGAGGCCTATGCGGCCGCACCACCCGACTGGGCCGGCAGGCTGGAGGTCAGCTGCAGTTCCTGACCCGAAGATCGCAACCCAACCAAGCGTTTGCGCGAACCTCATCCCCCCGCCGGCCGCGGACCGGCCCCCCCGCCAGGAAAAGCACCATGAGCAAAGCCAAGATCGTCAAAACGGACCAGGACTGGAAGGCGCAGTTGTCGCCCCTGCAGTTCGAGGTCACGCGCAAGCACGGCACCGAGCGCGCCTTCACCGGCGAATTCCACGACCACCACGAGGACGGCGTCTACGAATGCGTCTGTTGCGGCGCGCCGCTGTGGGACTCGCGCCACAAGTTCGATTCCGGCACCGGCTGGCCGAGCTTCTGGCAGCCCGCCGTGGCGGAAAACATCGCCACGGAAACCGATACCAAGTTCTTCATGCGCCGCACCGAGGTGCACTGCGCCGCCTGCGGCGCGCACCAGGGTCATGTGTTCGAAGACGGCCCCAAGCCGACCGGGCTGCGCTACTGCATCAATTCGGCGTCGCTCAAATTCGCCAAGCGCCAGGGCTGAAGGCCTTCCCGCCCCGGCGCGGGTTAGAATGAGGGGATATGGATTTCCTCATCGACCTGGTTCCAGCGCTGCCGTTCCTGCTCGTCGCGTTCAACCTGATCGACATGTTCACCGCGACCAAGCTGGCCATGGGCGCGGCGGTTCTGCAGTTGCTCGCCAGCCGCCTGCGCTACGGCCGCATCAAGCGCATGCACGCGATCACCTTCGCCGCGATCCTGGTCTTCGGCAGCGTCACCCTGCTGCTCGATAACGACTACTACATCAAGATCAAGCCGACCGTGCTCAACTGGGGTTTCGCCCTGGTGTTTTTGGGCGCGCCGCTGCTGTTCAAGAAGAACCTGCTGCGCATGATGCTGGGGGACAAGCTGTCGATGCCGGAATTCGCTTGGTCGCGCCTCAACCTCTTGTGGGTCGCCTACTTCTTCTTCATCGGCGCGGCCAACCTCTATGTGGCCAACAACTTCTCCGCCGAGGTGTGGGGCAAGTTCCGTGTCTTCGGCATGTATGGCGCACTGCTCGTATTCATGGTGCTGCAGGGTTTCTATGTCTACAGGCACATGACGGTCGAGCCGGAACCCGCCGCCGAGCCGAAGGATCCCGCTTGAGCGCCAGCATGGTCGAGCGCATGCGTGAGCGCCTGGCAGTGCTCGCGCCGGAGGCGCTCGAACTCGCCGACGACAGCGCGGCGCATGCGGGCCACGCCGGCGCCCGCGAGGGCGGTCACTACCGCCTGAAGCTAGTATCTCCGCTGTTCGCCGGCAAGCCGCGGGTGGCGCGCCACCGCATGGTCTACGACGCCCTCGCGCCCCTCATGAAGCAGGGCATACACGCGCTCGCGCTCGTGACCCTCACCCCGGCGGAGGCGCATGCCGCGGCGAAAACGGTTTCAATCAAGAAGGAAACACGATGAACAAGGCCCTCAACCGGTTTGCCGCCGGCATCCTCGCCGCGGCGGCGCTCGGCGCGCAAGCGCAAAACCTCGCCAAGGTGAACGGCGTGGCCATTCCGTCGGCGCGCGCCGATGCGATGGTCAAGGACCTGGCCACCCAGGGGCGTACCGACAATGCCGAGTTGCGCAAGTTGGTGCGCGATGAACTGATCAACCGCGAGATCATGATGCAGGAGGCCAGCCGCATGGGCCTGGCCAGGCTTCCAGAGATTGCGACCCAGCTCGACCTGGCCCGCCAGAATGTGCTGGTCCGCGCCTATGTGCAGGAATACTTCAAGAAAAATCCCATTACCGACGCCGAGGTCCAGGGCGAGTACGACCGCTTAAGGAAGGAACTCGGGGCCACCGAATACCGGGCCCGCCATATCCTGGTCAAGAGCGAGGACGAGGCCAGGGGCATCATCGCCAAGCTCAAGGGCGGCGCGAGGTTCGAGGATCTCGCCAGGCAATCGGACGATCCCGGATCCAAGGACCGCGGCGGCGACCTCGACTGGGCCACCGCAGGCACATTCGTGCCCGAGTTCTCCCGGGCCATGACCGCGCTCAAGAAAGGCGAGACCGTGGATGCGCCGGTCAGATCCCAGTTCGGCTTCCATGTGATCCGCCTCGATGACGTGCGCGACGCCAAGCTGCCGTCGGTTGAGGAAGTCAGGCCGCAGATCGCCCAGCAACTGCAGCGCCAGCGCGTCGACCGCATGCTGGGCGAGCTGCGCGGCAAGGCCAAGGTGGAGTAGCAAGGCGCCCCGATCACGCCGGGCCGCCCGCGGGCGGCTTTTTTGCGCCCGCCGGCCGCATAGCGCACGCCGCTTCTGCTATGGACTCCGGCGTATCGATAGCTAACGAGAATCATCTCCCCGCCCCCTGCACCATGACACTCACTGAATTGCGCTACATCGTCGCCGTCGCGCGCGAGCGCCACTTCGGGCGCGCCGCCGAAGCCTGCTTCGTCAGCCAGCCCACCCTGTCGGTGGCCGTCAAGAAACTCGAAGACGAGCTGGGGGCGACGCTCTTCGAGCGCAGCCAGAGCGAGGTCACGGTCACCCCGGTGGGCATGGAGGTGGTGGCGCAGGCCCAGCGCGTGCTCGAGCAGGCGGGCGCGATCAAGGAACTGGTCAAGCAGCGGCGCGATCCGCTCGAGGGCCAGTTGCGCCTCGGCGTGATCTATTCCATCGCGCCCTACCTGCTGCCCGCGCTGGTGCCGCGCATGATCAGGCTGGCCCCGGGGATGCCCCTGGTGCTGGAGGAGAACTACACCGTGCGCCTGCTGGAAATGCTCAAGAGCGGCGACATCGACGTGGCCATCCTCGCGCAGCCGTTTTCGGAGCCGGGCCTCATGATGCAGGCGCTCTACGACGAACCCTTCCTGGTAGCGCTCCCGGCGACGCACCCGTGGGCCGCGCGCGAGTCCATCCCGGCGGCCGACCTCAAGAAGGAAACCATGCTGCTCCTGGGCTCGGGCCACTGCCTGCGCGACCAGGTGCTGCAGGTATGCCCGGAACTGATGCGCTTCTCCTCGAGCAGCGCCGAGGGCATCCAGAAGACCTTCGAGGGCTCGTCCCTGGAAACCATTCGGCACATGGTGGCCTCAGGCGTCGGCCTGACCGTATTGCCCGCCTCCGCCGTTCCGCAGAAACGGCTCAAGAAGGACCTGATCGCCTACCGCCCCTTCGTCGCGCCGGCCCCGTGCCGGCGCGTCGCTCTGGCCTGGCGCAAGAGTTTCACCCGCGGCGCGGCGGTCGACAAGCTGCGCGAAGCGGTGCTCTCGTCCGGCCTGGCGGGCGCGCACATGCTCGACGCCATCCCGGAAGCCCTGCATTGAAACCGGCGCCTCGCCGGGCGGACGGCCAGCCGCCTTCAGCGGTCGGCCCGCGCATGCGGCGAACTGCGCCAGGCATAGACCAGCGCTGCCCAGCCGACGATGGCCGAAAGCCATGCGAGCAGCGCCCACCACACGCCCCATGACACGCTGAACAGGTAGACCAGCATGAACGCCAGCGGATAGACGACCATCCCCTGGATGGCCGTGGCGATCACCGCGGCGGTCGCCGCCGCGCCCACCCGCGGATGCATGAGCACGATGGAAGAGGTCAGGACCAGCGGAAACGCCGCCAGCAGGCCCGTCCAGTCCGGTCCGATGGCATGACTGAAGGTCACGATGGTGCCTGCCATCACGCCGACAAACGCAGCGCGCAACGGCAGGTCGTACCAGCGCTTCGCGCCGGCCAGCAGTTTCCTGCCGGCCAGCAGGTGGCGGGTGAGCAGGGCCCCGGTGAAGAGCAAGACGGTGCAGAAGGCCGCCAGCGGGCCCGGCGCGGGGTTCCAGCGTTGCTCCGCCCATGCCACCGCGAACCAGGACGCGAGCGCCAGGGCCAGGCTCGCGGGCATGGGCATGCGCCGCGCGAGCAGCACGTAGACCGTCCCGAACACCGCGACCGCGCCGTTGGCCGCGATGCTGCCGAGCGCGCTGCCGGCCACGAAATCCGGCGCCGCCGTGAACGCCAGCATCACATAGGTTGGGCCCACCGATACCGGCATGGCGATGATGAGGCCGGCGATCAGCGGGCCGCTCCTCTCGGCCAGCGTGGTCGCGGCCACCACCACGGTGGCGGCGAAGGCCACCTTGACGGCGATCGACAGCCAGAGCGGAAGTTCGGGCAAGGAGAGGCTTGCTATTGGGCGGCCGGACCCGGGCCCGTCAGCCCAGCCACCTGCGCGCGTTGCGGAACATGCGCAGCCAGGCGCCGTCCTCACACGCGCCCGGCATCGACCAGGATTGCTGCACCGTGCGGAACACACGTTCCGGGTGCGGCATCACGATAGTGAAGCGGCCGTCGGCGGTGGTGTAACCGTTGAACCCGCCTGCCGATCCGTTCGGATTGAAGGGGTAGGTCTCGGTGGGCTGGCCGCGGTTGTCGACATAGCGGATCACGGCGATGGCCTCGGCGATGTCGCCTTCCTGCGAAAAGTCGGCGAAGCCCTCGCCGTGCGCGGTGGGCACCGCAATGCGGCTGCCGGCCATGCCGGCGAAGAACAGCGAGGGGGAATCCAGCACCTCGACGGTCACGAAGCGCGCCTCGAACTGCTCGCTGCGGTTCTTGGTGAAGCGCGGCCAGTGCGCGGCGCCGGGAATCAGGCTGGTGAGGTTGGCCATCATCTGGCAACCGTTGCACACGCCCAGGGCGAAGACGTCCTCGCGCGCGAAGAAGGCCTCGAAGTCGGCGCGCGCGCGCGGGTTGAACAGGATGGACTTCGCCCAGCCGGCGCCGCCGCCGAGCACATCGCCGTAGGAGAAACCGCCGCAGGCCGCAAACCCCTTGAAGCCGGCCAGGCTCACCCGCCCGGCGATGATGTCGCTCATGTGCACGTCGAAGGCCGCGAAGCCGGCGCGATCGAAGGCCGCCGCCATCTCGACATGGCCGTTGACGCCCTGCTCGCGCAGGATGGCGATCCCGGGGCGCGCGCCGCCGGCGATGAAGGGCGCGGCGATGTCCTCGGAGGGGTCGAAGCTGAAATGCTGGGAGATCCCCGGATCCTGCGCATCGGCCAGCGCGTCGAATTCCTGCAGGGCCGCCGCCGGGTTGTCGCGCAGGACCTGCATGCGATAGCTGGTCTCGCCCCACACCCGCAGCAACTCGGCGCGCGGCAGGGCGAACACCGGCTTGGCGTTGCGCACGAAACGGATCTCGTCGCGCTTGTTGGGGCTGCCCACGACGAACACGCAGCCGCCCAGGCCGCAGGCCTCGAGCCGCGCGATGATGGCGTTGCGATCCGCCGTGCGCACCTGCACCACCGCCCCGGGCTCCTCGCAGAACATCGCCGCGAGCACCCGGTCGTTGAAGCGCCCCTTGACCATATCGGGCTTGATCTCGAAGCCGTCATGGTCGGTGGTGGCGGCGTCCCAGCATACCGTGTCGAGATTGACCGATACGCCGGTCCGGCCGGCGAAAGCCATCTCGCAGACCGTGGCGAAGAGGCCGCCGTCGGAGCGGTCGTGGTAGGCGAGCAGCAGTCCCTCGCGGTTGAGCGCCTGGATGGCGTTGAAGAACGCCTTCAGCAGGCCCGGGGCATCGAGGTCCGGCACCGCATCGCCGAACCGGTTGTAGGCCTGCGCCAGGACCGAGAAGCCCATGCGCTGCCGTCCGGCCGCGAGATCGATCAGCAGCAGCGTGGTCGGCCCCTGGTCGGTTTTGAGCTGCGGCGTGAGGCTGCGGCGCACATCGTCCACCGGCGCGAAGGCGGTGACGATGAGCGAGAGCGGCGCGGTCATTTCCTTGCGGCCCCCCGCGTCTTCCCAGACCGTCTTCATCGACATGGAGTCCTTGCCGACCGGAATGGCCACGCCCAGGGCGTTGCACAACTCCACCGTGACGGCCTTGACCGTGGCATATAGCGCGGCGTCCTCGCCGGTCCTGGCGTGGCCGGCCGCGGCCATCCAGTTGGCCGAGAGCTTGATGCGCGAGATGTCGCCGATGTCGGCCGCCGCGATGTTGGTGATGGCCTCGGCCACCGCCATGCGCCCCGAGGCGGGCGCATCGAGCATGGCCAGCGGCGCGCGTTCGCCGAGGGCGAAGGCCTCGCCGGCGTAGCCCTTGAAATCGCGTAGCGTCACGGCGCAGTCGGCCACCGGCACCTGCCAGGGGCCGACCATCTGGTCGCGCGCGCACAGACCGCCCACGGTACGGTCGCCGATGGCGATCAGGAAGGTCTTGGCAGCCACCGCGGGCATGCGCAGCACGCGCGGCACGGCCTCGGTGAGCACCACATCGGTAAGGTCCAGGCGCGGGAACTCGCGCGGCACGCTTGCGACATCGCGCAGCATCTTCGGCGGCTTGCCCAGCAACACCTCGAGCGGCATGTCCACCGGCATGTTGCCGAACAGGCGGTCGCCCACCTGCAGCCGGCCGTCGTCGGTGGCCGTGCCCACCACCGCGAACGGGCAGCGCTCGCGCAGGCAGGCGGCACGGAAGTCCGGCAGGCGGTCGGGGGATATCGCCAGCACGTAGCGCTCCTGCGACTCGTTGCTCCAGATCTCCCGCGGGCTCATGCCCGGCTCCTCCGACGGCACGTCGCGCAGGTCAAAGCGCGCGCCGGTGCCCTCCCCGCCCGCGTCCACCAGTTCGGGGAAGGCGTTCGACAGGCCGCCGGCCCCCACGTCATGGATGGCGAGGATCGGGTTGTCCGCGCCCGTCTGCCAGCAGCGGTCGATCACCTCCTGCGCGCGGCGCTGGATCTCGGCGTTGCCGCGCTGCACGGAGTCGAAGTCCAGGTCGGCGCTGTTGCTGCCGGCGCCCATGCTGGAGGCGGCGCCGCCGCCCATGCCGATCAGCATCCCCGGCCCGCCCAGCTGGATGAGCAGGGT
>CANGUJ010000117.1 GCA_947456845.1 Burkholderiales bacterium
CCTGTCGTCCTTCGTCTCCGAACTCGACCGCGTCGGCATCGACAATACCGCCGAGCTCACGGTGCTGCGCGGCGAGACCGAGCGCAAGGTGCGGGTCAAGGTGGTGGACCTGGTGCGCTGAATCGCCGCCGTCTCCGCTTGCCCCGCGGGTCGACGTTAAGTCCGTTTGCGCATTTGGTAATGCGCATTGGTTCGTTCCATCGCGCGCGATTCGCCCCTACATTCGCTTCCTCGACAAATGCGGCCGCCCGCGATGCGGGGCGCCGCCAGGCAAAGGAATCGACATGACGCCCAATCGCCGGCTTCGCGCCCTGCTGTTCGCCGCAACGGCAGCCCTCCTCATCCCCGCCCTATCGATGGCCCAGGGCTGGCCCGCCAAGCCGCTGCGCATCGTCGTGCCGGTGCCGCCCGGCGGCAGCCTGGACCTCCTCGCGCGGACCCTGTCCAGGGAACTCTCCCCCGCGCTGGGCCAGCCGGTGGTGGTCGAGAACGTGCCGGGCGCCGGCGGCAACATCGCCTTCGCGCAGGTGGCGAACGCGGCCGCGGACGGTTACACCATCCTGCACGGCTGGGATCCGCTGGCCATCAACACATCGCTCTACGCCTCGGTACCCTACCGGCTGTCGCAGTTCGCCCCGATCACCCTGGCGATCACTTCGCCGCAGGTGCTGGTGGTCAACCCGCGGCTGCCGGCAGGCAGTCTCGAGGAACTGCTCGCGCTGGCACGCAGGAAGCCCGGCAGCCTCAGCCTGGCCTCGCCGGGCAACGGCAGTCCCGGGCACCTGGCCGGCACCCTGCTGGAGTCGCTCACCGGCGCGGACTTCGTGCATATTCCCTACAAGGGCGGCGGGCCGGCCATGGCGGACCTGATCGCCGGCCATGTCGACGCGGCCATCGTCACGCTGCCGGCCGCCTTGCCGCATGCGCGCAGCGGCCGGGTCAAGGCCATCGGCGTGAGTTCGCGCAATCGTTCGGCCGGCGCGCCGGAGATCCCCACCCTGGCCGAGAGCGGCGTGCGGCAATACGAACTCAACTCCTGGCAGGGTTTTTTCGTGCCCGCCGGCACCCCTGAGGCGGTGATCGCGCGCCTTAACCGCGAGATGGTTCACATCCTCAGGAATCGGGACGTGAAGGCTCAACTCGAGGCGCAGGGTTTCGACGTCGTGGCCAGTGCCCCCGAGGTGTTGGCGCAGGAGTTGCAAAACGGCACGCCGCGCTGGGCCCAGTTGGTCAAGCGCTCGGGCGCGAAGGTCGACTGACCGTGCGGCGCTTGTCCGGATGCGCTGGGGCGGCCCGCGGGAGCGGGTGATGCTCCATCTGCTTGCCACCGACATGCTGGCGCCGGCCGCGTTGCGTGCTGCCGCAGGGCTGGGCGAAGCCTGCCTGCGCGTGGCGCGCGGCTGCATCGCGGCGCTGGCGGAAGCACATGCCGGCCGCCCGGATATCGACCAGGCGCGATGCCTGCCGCCGTTTTACTGACGCGTGCGGCCGCGGATCATGCGCCGGATCGCCCCCGGCCGATCGCTATGCAAAATCCGCATCGGCCGGTTGCGCAGCCGATGCGCATGGTAATGATTGACGCGCTAGCGCCGTTGGGCTGAGGCCGCTGCCAAAGCGGCATCAAAAAGCGTTACATTCGTCCTGGATTGCATGGCCTTGCCCCATGCAAAGGGCGCTCTCAAATCGCGCCAGGGAGACAAGAAATGGGAATCGAGGCTGAACTGGCCTGGCGCTCACCCGCGCGCGGCACCCTGTTCGAAAGCCCGCTGTGGTGCGAGCAGACCGACTCGCTGTACTGGGTCGACGTGGTCGATGCGTCGATCCACCGCCACTGCTTTGCCGACGGCCTCTCGAAGCGCTGGGACATGCCCAGGCCGCCCGGCTCGATCGCCCTGGTGTCGGCCACGCGCCTGCTGGTGGCGATGCGTGCCGCCCTCGTGATCCTCGATACCGAAACCGGGACGCACACGCCCTATGGACTGCATGGCCCCGCGCTGGAGGAAGACCGCTTCAACGACGGCGTGACCGACCGCCAGGGCAACTTCTGGGTCGGCACCATGGACCGCAAGCTGGCCGCGCCCCTGGCGCGCCTGTTTCGCATCGGCACCGGTGGCCGCGCCGAAGCCACCCCGGTGGGTGCGCGACTGTCCAACGGGCTTGCCTTCAGCCCGGACGGCCGGCGCCTGTACCTGTCCAAGACCTTCGAGCGCGAGATCCGCTGCTTCGCGGTGGACCCGCTGACCGGCGCGTTGTCCGATGAACGCCTGCTGGTGGCCTATGCCGACGATATCGCCGGACGGCCTGATGGCAGTACCGTGGCGGCCGACGGCACCCTGTGGAGCGCACGCATCGGGGGGGGCTGCATTGACCGCTACGACGCCGACGGCAAGCTGCTCGGCCGTCTCGAACTGCCGACCTCGCATCCGACCCACTGCATGTTCGGGGGGGCCGACATGAACATGCTGTTCGTCGCGACATCCCGTTTTGGCGAAGAATTCGCGCATGACCACAAGGACGACACCGCGGCCGGCCACATGCTCGGCTTCCGCGTGGGCTGCGCGGGCCTGCTGCCCACGCCCTTCGCGCATGCGGGCCGTTGAGCCCCGCGGATCAGGCCCGACCATGATGGAGACACCGATGAGACGTACCGAACGCCGGCGCGTGTTTGCGCCAGCCGCGGGGGCTGCCCTGCTGCTCGCCGCCGTATGCGCGGCGCCTGCCGCGCTGGCCCAGAAATGGCCGACCCGGCCGCTGACCCTGATCGTGCCCGGCGCGGTCGGCAGCAGCACCGACAACATCGCGCGGGTCTATGCCGACCGGCTGGCCCAGCAACTGGGCCAGCCGGTGGTCATCGATATCAAGGCGGGCGGCAACGGCGCGGTGGGCGCGCGTGCGCTGGCCGCCGCCAAGCCTGACGGCTACACCCTGATGATGCCGGGCAATTCCATCATCGTGCTCGCTACCTACACGGTGAAAAACGCCTCCTACGATCCCGAAAAGGACTTTGTGCCGGTGGCGCAGGTGGTGGCCATCCCCTTCGGCATCGCCACCGGCAATGACCAGCCGATGAAAACCCTCGCCGACCTGATGGCGGTGGCCAGGCAGAAGGAAGTCTTTTTCGGCAGCCCGGGGTCGGCATCGATCTCGCGCCTGATCGGCGAATGGCTCAAGCAGAAGGGCGCCACCGGCCTCACCAACGTGGCCTATCCGTCGAGCGCCCCGGCCCATCTCGACATGATGGGCGGGCGCCTGCCGGTGATGATCGACGGCCTGGGCGGCGTGGCGCCCCATGTGAAGTCCGGCAAGGTGCGCCTGCTCGCGGTGACCACGCCGCAGCGCGCGAAAACCTTTCCCGACACGCCCACAGCGGCCGAGACGATCCCCGGCTTCGTGGTGCCGGGATTCTTCGCCGTGGTCGCGCCGCCCGGCACCCCCAACGATGTGATCGAAATCCTCAACCGCGAGTCGCGCCTGGTGGCGCAGGACCCGAGGCTCAACGAGCGCTACGAGGTCTTCGGCGCCGAGGCGGCCTCGGGCACCCGCGCGGACCTGGACCGGCTGATCCGCGAGCAGCGCGTCCTGTTCAAGGGGCTGGTCGAACAGGCCAAGATCCAGCCCGAATGAGACGGCCCGCATGAGCTTTTCGCTTCCCTACGAACAACGGGTCACCGGCCACCTGCTGGCCGCGCGGGCCGAACAGTTGGCCGACCGGCCCTTTCTCGCCATCGGCGGGCGCGGCTACACCTATGCCGAGACCTTCGCGCATAGCCAGGCCGTGGCGCGCGGCCTGCAGGCCCTGGGCGTCGGACCGCAGCAGCCGGTGCTGATCATGCTGGACAACTCGGCGCAGTTCATCTTTTCCTGGTTCGGCCTCATGTTGTTGAACGCCATCGGCGTGCCGGTCAACACCGCCTACACCGGCGACCTGCTCGCCTACGTGATCCGCGACTCGGGCGCGCGGTTCGCGATCACCGACACCAGCCTCGCGCCGGCGCTGGCCGCGCTGCCGGCGGAGCAGCGTGCGTCGTTGAAGCGCGTCGTGGTGGGCGGAGCGGGTGCGTTGCCGGATGCCGCCGGTTTCGTGCGCGAGGCCGATGTGCTGGTGCCCGAGGGGGCCACCCTGCTGGCGAAGAGCGCGCCGTCGGACGCGTCCCTCATCTGCTACACCTCCGGCACCACCGGGCCGGCCAAGGGCGTGGTGCTGCCGCATTCGCACAACCTGCAGACTGTGACGACCTGCATCAACGCGGTGGGCATCCGGCCGGACGACGTGATCTACTCCCCCCTGCCGCTGTTCCACGGCATGTCGCGCACCATGGGCACCCTGCCGGCGCTGGCACTGGGCGCGCAGATCCACCTGGGGCGGCGCTTCTCGGCCACCACCTACTGGGACGAGATCCGCGCCGCAGAGGCCACGGTGAGCGTCACCATCTTCACCATCCCGCCCATTCTCAAGGCCAAGCCGCCTTCGGAACGGGACCGCGACCACAGGCTGCGCGTGATGTTCAACGCCCACCACGACCTCGAGTTCGAGGCGCGTTTCGGTGCGCGCATCGTCGAGGCGCACGGCATGACCGAAGTGGGCATCACCGTGCATACGCCGTATCCCGAGCGCCGGCTCGGCGCCGCCGGGCGCGCCGCCGCCGACTGGGACGTCGCGCTGGTGGACGAAAACGACAATCCGGTGCCGGTGGGGACCGATGGCGAACTGGTGGTTCGGCCCAAGCGGGCCGGCACCATGATGCTGGGCTACCTCAACAAGCCCGAGCTGACCTGGGCCGCCTGCCGCAACCTGTGGTTCCACTCCGGCGACCTGATGCGCCAGGACGAGGACGGCTATCTCTATTTCGCCGGTCGCAAGAAGGAGCGCATCCGGCGCCGCGGCGAGAACATTTCCTCCTACGACATCGAAGCCGCGGTGGAGCAGCATCCGGACATGGTGGAGGCCGCGGCCATCGGCGTGCCGGCCGGGGACGGCGAGGACGACGTGTACCTGGTGGCGGTGCCGCGCGTGAAGGACGCGGTGTCGCCGGCAGACCTTTGCGCATGGCTTGCGGCGAAACTGCCCAAGTTCATGGTGCCGCGCTATATCGAGTTCCGCGAAGCCCTGCCCAAGACCGGATCCGGCAAGGTGGAAAAATACAAGCTCACCGAGAACCTGGATGTGGCCGTCGCCTGGGACAGCCAGCGCGCCGGCGCAGCCGCCAGATGAGGCATCGCGCATGAACATCGTGAGACCTAGGCCGCCGCGGCCGGCGATCACCGGCATCGGCTCCACCGCTTTCGGCGTATTTCCCGGCGAGGACGCCTACTCGCTGGGCTCCACGGCGCTGCGCGCGGCGATGCGCGAGTCCGGCGTCAGGGCGGACGATATCGACGGCCTGATCGTCTGCCGCATTCCCGATTACCAGCGCTTCGGCGAACTGCATGGCCTCAACCCGCAGTTCGCGGTGAACCTGCCGGGCCAGGGGCGCATGGCGGCCATCGCCCTGCAGATGGCCTGCCAGGCCATCTCGGCAGGCAGCGTCAGCACGGTGGCGCTGGTGTACGGCAACGACGGGCGCACCGCAGGCATGAAGTATGGCGGCGAGGGCGACGGCTACGGCAGCGGCGGGGCGGGGCTGTGGTTTCCCTACGGCATGACCTCGCCCGGCGCGGTGCATGCGATGATGTTCAACCGTTACGAGCATGAATACGGCCGCGCCGGCGACGCGCTGGCCAAGGTGGCCGTCACCTGCCGGCAGCACGCGGTGTTGAACCCCGGCGCGGTGATGAATAAGGCCTACACCACGGCGGAGTACTACGCCGCCAAGTTCATCGCCGCGCCGCTGCGCCTGTTCGACTATTGTCTGATCAACGATGGCGGCATCGCGCTGATCGTCACCCGTGCCGAGCGCGCCGGGGACGCGCCCACCCGGCCGGTGTACGTGGCCGGCGTGTCCACCGCGACGCAACTGGCGCAGTCCACCTTCGCCCCGGCGGACTACTGGTACTCTGGCATGCGCCGCGCCGCCGCCGCCCTCGAGGCGCAATCCGGCGTCGCACCGAAGGACACCGACGCCGCCATGATCTACGACAACTTCACGCCCACGGTGCTGTTCTCGATGGAAGGCTTCGGGATGTGCGGCAAGGGCGAAGCCGCGGAGTATGTGCGCGCCACCGACCTGGGGCTCACCGGCCGGCAACCGCTCAACACCAGCGGCGGTCATTTGTCGGAGAGCTACATGCAGGGCTGGGGCATGTTCACCGAGGCGGTGCGGCAGATCCGCGGCGAATGCGGGGCGCGCCAGCTGAAAAAGGCCGACAACATCCTCTACACCTGCGCCTCGCCGATCGCGAGCGGGGCGATTTTTTCCCGGGAGGCCGCATGATCAATCCCGACGCACTCGCACCGCTTCTGGAAGGCGACAACGCGCCCCATTTCAAGGCAGCCGCCGAAGGGCGCCTCTCGGTGCCGCATTGCCGTGACTGCGACCACCACTGGTTTCCGGCGGCGCATATCTGCCCCAAGTGCCTGGGCGAAGCGGTCGACTGGGTCGCAGTCTCCGGCCGCGCGACCCTGTGGTCGTGGTGCGAGTTCCATCGCCCCTACTTCAAAAGCCTGCGCGACAAGGTGCCCTATGTGGTGGTGGCGGTCACCCTGGAAGAGGGACCGCAGCTCTACGGCAACCTGGTCGATACGGCGCCGGCCGATCTCAAGGTCGGCATGGCCCTTGAGGCGGTATTCACGCCCGCGGGGGATGCGGGCATGGTGAATTTCCGCGCCGCGCAGCCGTGAGCCGCGGCGCCATGGCCCGGCGGGAGCGCCGCCCATGAACCGCATGCCGGTGGCGCGCACCTTGCCGCGCCTGGTCGAGGAACTGGCGCACGCCTTCGGGTCGCGGCCCGCGTTGTCCGGGGCGGGCCGGCACCTCACCTATGCGCAGATGCGCGACGAGGTGTGGCGCATCGCGCGGCGCCTGCACCGCCTGGGCGTGCGGCGCGGCGACAAGGTCGGCATCCTGATGGGCAACCGCGTGGAGTGGGTCACCAGCTGCCTGGCCATCACCAGCCTGGGCGCGGTGATGGTCTCGCTCAATACCTGGGCCACGACGCGCGAGCTGGAATACATGCTGGCGCATTCCGAAGCGCGCACCCTGATCGCCTACCCGACCTTCCTCAAGGCAGACTACGGCGCCATGCTGCGCGAACTCGAACCGCATGCGGCGCGGCTGCCGCACCTGCGCGAAGTGCTGGGCACCGGCGCGACCCTGCCGCCCGGCTGGCAGCCGCTGTTCGACGGCGTGACCGATGCGGATACGAGTGACGATGCAGCGATTGCGGCCGCATTTGCCGCCGTGGCGCCGGAAGACATCGCCTACCTGCTCTACACCTCGGGCTCGACGGCGAAACCCAAGGGCGTCCAGTTGCAGCATTACCCGCTGATCGAGAACCTGTGGAACATCGGCGAGCGCATGCATGTGACCGAGCATGACCGCCTGTGGCTGGCGGTGTCGATGTTCTGGGGCCTGGGGTGTTCCAATGCGCTCTTCAACCTGCTGACCCACGGCGGCAGCATCGTGCTGCAGGAATCCTTCGAGCCGGGCGAGGCGCTGCGCCTGATCGAGGAGGAGAAGTGCACCCTGTTCTACGGCACCGCCAACATGGCGCAGGCCCTGCACGAGCATCCGGACCGGGCGTGCCGCGACCTCTCGACGCTGCGCGGCGGTGCCGCGGTCGGCACGCCGGAACAGATCATGCGCGTGGTGGAACTGGGGGCGAAAGAGATCTGCAACATCTACGGCATGACCGAAGGCTATGGCAACTGCCATGTGGCCGACGCGCGCGATCCGCTCGAGAAGCGGCTCGAATCGGTAGGACGCATCCTGCCCGGCCGGCAGCAGAAGATCGTCTCGCCCGAGGGCCGCGTGCTGCCGCCGGGCGAGGTGGGCGAGCTGATGCTCAAGGGCTACATGACGCCGGGCTACTACAAGGATCCGGCCGCCACGGCCGCGAGCTTCGATGAAGAGGGCTATTTCCGCACCGGCGACCTCGCCTACCTCGATGCGCAGGGCTACCTGTATTTTCGCGGGCGGCTGAAGGAGCTGGTCAAGACCGGCGGCATCAACGTGGCCCCGGCCGAGGTGGAGGAGGCCATCATGGCCATGCCCGGGGTGCGCCTGGCGCAGGTGGTGGGCGTGCCCGACGCGACGCGCGACGAACTGCTGGCCGCGGTGATCGTGAAGAAGCCCGGCGCTTCGCTCACGGTGGAGGCCGTGACGGCGCGTTGCCGCGAGGTGCTGGCCGCCTACAAGGTGCCGCGCCTGGTGCGCTTCGTCGACGAGCGCGAACTGCCGCTCACCACCACCGGCAAGATCCAGAAAAACCGCATTGCGGCCACATTCTTCGCGCCGCCAACCCCGCCGGAGGGCTCGGCATGAACGTCATCCACGCCACCGCGCTGGCCATCGAAAGCATAGCCCCGGCGAGCGCGCCCAAGCCGGAACCGCAGCGCGGCGATATTCTGATCCGCGTGGGCAAGGCGAGCCTCAACTACCGCGACCTGGCGGTGCTCTCGGGCACCCATATCGCCGCGGCCACCCTGCCGTTCGTGCCGTGTTCCGACGCCTGCGGCGTGGTCGAGGCGGTCGGTACCGATGTCACCCGTTTCAAGCCCGGCGACCGTGTGGTCACCTGCTACATCCAGGGCTGGCGCGACGGCCGGTTGAAAAAGGAGCACCGCATGCGCACGCTCGGCGGCCCGCTGCCCGGGGTGCTGCAGGAATATCTGGTCGTGCCGGCGGAGGACGCGGTGGCTGCGCCCGCGCATCTCAGCGACAGCGAGGCCGCCACCCTGCCGATCGCGGCGCTCACCGCCTGGACGGCGCTGCAGGAGGGCGGCGTGCGCCCCGGCGACACGGTGCTGGTGCAGGGCACCGGCGGCGTAGCCCTGTTCGGCCTGCAGTTCGCCCGGGCGGCCGGCGCGCGCGTCATCGCGCTCACCTCCAGCGCCGAGAAGGCCGCCATGCTCGCCCGCCTGGGCGCGGCTGAAGTGATCGACTATCGCAGGATCCCGGGCTGGGCCGCCGCGGTGCGCGAGGCCAGCGGCGGGCAGGGCGCCGACATCGTCATCGAGACTGTCGGCAGCACGCTGGAGCAATCGCTGGGCGCAGTGGCCTTCGGCGGCTTCATCGGCATGGTGGGCTTTCTCGGCGGGCTCACGGTGCCGCTCAACCTGCGCCAGATGATCGGCCCCAACATCCGTCTGCAGGGCGTGGTGGTGGGCTCGCGCGCGGGCTTCGAGGCGATGAACCGCGCCATGGTCATGCACGCTATCCATCCGGTGCTGGACCGCACCTTCGCCTTCGCGGACGCGCAGGCCGCGTTCGCGCGCATGAAGGCCGCGGCGCATGTGGGCAAGATCGTCATCGACGTGGATGGCACGGGAGAAGCGCGATGAAAGCCATCGTGGTGCGGCAAACCGGCGGGCTCGAGGCCATGAACCTGGAGACCGTGCCCGACCCGACCCCTGCGGACAGGGACGTGGTCATCCAGGTCGAGGCCTGCGGCGTATGCATGCACGATGTGGCGGTGCGCAACGGCACCCTGAAGCGCGGCGTCGAGTTGCCCTGCATCCTGGGCCATGAAGTCTCCGGTACGGTTGTGGCGGTGGGCAGCAAGGTCAGCCGTTTCCGCGTGGGCCAGCGC
>CANGUJ010000118.1 GCA_947456845.1 Burkholderiales bacterium
CATCGACGGCCTGGAGATCGCCAACCAGTACTACTTCCAGGGATCGTTCGCGCGCGGCACCGGCGAAGGCAGCGCCGAGGCCGTGACCGTGCATGTCAAGGCGCGCTCGCAGGCCCCGCGGGAGACGGTGCTGTCCATCCTGGAAGCCGCGCTCGCCGCCTCCCCTGCCCATGCCACCCTGGCGGCGCCGCAGAAGAACACCTTCGCCCTCTACGTGAACGGCCGGCGCTGCCCGGTCACTCGCGTCGCGCCCTCGGCCGCCGCCGACGAGACCGACCCGTTCACCGTGCACAAGAGCGCCCCGGCGCCGCTCGGCCCCGCGGCGCCGTATCGAGGCATTGTCGAACGCATCGCCCAGGCGGCGCCGGCCGCCCCGCCGCCGCTGTTGCCGGCCGAGGGCCGGGTGCCGATTTCGATCCCGGGTGTGAGCGTACCGGGCGCCATGCCCGGACTGGTGGCCACGACCGTGACGCCGCGCGTCGGGCATGCCTTTCGCATCACCTGCGACGAGCGGCCGGACGGCAATGCGGCGCCCTCCGGCCTGGCCTGCATCGCGGCCGGCATCGCCTTCTGCTACATGACCCAGTTCACCCGCTACATCGAGCACCGCAGGCACAAGGTGCGCGCGATCCGCTTCGTGCAAACCCTGCCCTTCACCCTGGCGGGCAACGCGGGCGACGGCTCGCTCGCGGGCGGGCTGGAGCCGGTGGACACCCATGTGTTCCTGCACGCCGAGGAGCCCGACGCGGTGATGCAGAACCTGCTCGAGGTGGCCGAGAACACCTGCTACCTGCATGCGGCGCTGCGCAGCACGCTGCCCGGACGGGTCGGGCTTTCGCTCAACGGCGAGTAGCCGCCCTCGCGGGCGGCCACGCATGCGGCCTCCCGCGCCCTATTTTTTCTGCGCTTCGTAGAAATTCACCAGCCTGACAACGTCGGCTGCTTCGATGCGGCCCAGCGGTCCGTCGCTATAGCTCGACCCGATCACCCTGGATTCAGCGTTGAGGATGAACTCCGACGGCTGGATGATCTGCCGCCGCTCTTCCCACCATGAGCCCAGCAGTTCAGCCTGCGCCCGCGTGACGCCATATCCCAGCGGGAAGTTGATCTCGTCGGCGACGGCTTTGGATTTGTCTTCCGGATCGACGCTGGCGGCAAAGACGGTCACGCCCAGCGCGTCGAATTCATGCTTGAGTTTGGCGAAGCCGACCAACTGTCGGCGACAGTACGGTCACCAATGCCCCCGATAGAATAGAACCACCCGGTACTTCGAGTCCATGCCTTGCGGCAATTCCATCGTGCCGCCGCCGACCAGGGGGATGGTCATGGCGGGGAACGCGGAACCGATATGCAGCTTTTCGGCCATGCGAATCGTCCTTTCTAGTGACTGCGAGTTGCAGCGGCTGCTGCAAGGGGTGTGGCGTCCAGCGTTCGCATGAACACCTGCATGCTGTAGTGAAAGGCGATGAAGCCGCCCAACTCCATGATCTGTGGTTCGGTCCAGTGGAGCTTGAGCTCGTCATAAAAGGCGCGGTCGACTTTCTGCGCGTCCAGGTACATCTGGTCCGCATAGCGCAGTGCCACCTTCCACGACTCCGGAAAGCGCGGATCATCGTCATAATCGCCGCAGCCGGCGTCAATCGTCTCCTCGTCCAGCCCGGCCGCCAGCGCCTTCTTGGAGCGCAGCGCGCTGAAATATCGGTCGCCGGCGAAGCGCGCCAGCAAGATGCGGATGATTTCCTTCAGGCGATGGTCCACATTACCCTGCCCGTGCGAAACGATCAGGGCGTTGAGCAGCACCTTGGCGTAGACGGGCACACGCGCGACGATGCGGGTGAAGAGGCCATCCGGCACACCAAGCTCCTCCGCGCGCGCCATCAGCGCGAGCAGTTCCGGATCCTGGATCTGCGCGGGTTCAAGCGGCTCGATATGCGGCATCAGGCGGCCCTGCCTTTCAACGAAACAGGCGCCGCCCCGTAGATGCGCTCGGACTCCTCCTGGCTCACCAGCCGGCCATCCGGCGAGAACATGGGATAGAACTTGAGCGTGCCGAAGAACGTGTGATACCCGATGTTGAAGCCGATGAAGGTGCCGAGTTCGACGATCTCTTCGTCGCTGTAGAACTGGCGCAACCGGTCATAGAACGCAGCGTCCACGGCTTCATGGTCGGTGGCCATCAGCTCGCAATAGCGCAGGGCCAGCTTTTCCGCCGGCGAGAAGCGTGTGCTGGTCGCGTAGCTCTCGATGCCTTCGTCGAGCAGCTCTTCGGTCAGGCCGTTCCGCTTCGCCGAAGCGGATCTGACGTTGCCTCAGTAACTGCACGCGGCCATGCGCGAGAGCATGACGCGGATGATTTCCTTCAGCGTATGGCTGATACGCCCGGTGTTGAAGCAGGTGCTCCAGGCCACGAACATGGCCTGGGCCAGGTCGGGGTTGTGCCCCATCATGGCGTGGAAAGCCGGGTCCGGTGCGCGATGCTCGAGGCATTGCTCGATCAGCGGCTTGAGCTTGGTTTTCTTCAGCTCGTCGATATCGAGCATGGTGATGTTGGGCATGTCGTCCTCGCGTATGTATTGATGCCTCAGCTGTGCGCTTCGATCACTTTTTTCAGTACCTGCCTGCGGTCGATGCCGGTGCGGGTTTCAACCAGTACGCCATCCTTGAACATCAGGAGCGTGGGCAAACCACGCACGCCGTAGCGTTCAACCAGTCCGGGGTTTTCGTCGGCATTGACCTTGACGATGCACGCCTGCGGCGGCAGTTCCGGCGCGATCTCGCGCAACAGCCGTGTCATCTGGCGGCAGGGAATACAGGAGACGGACCAGAAATCGACCACGCTTACGCCGGGTCGCCCCAGTACCTGGGCATCAAAGCCGGCCTCGTCAATCTCGGGAAGATCGGAATCATTCATTGTGCATATGGTCGCATGTCGACAGATCGCTATATTTGCGGGCACAACCACAGAAGCGCTCGGTCCAGGGGCGCAGTTCCACTTCCATGCTCCAGGCGCTGCGCGGCTGGTGGATCAAATGCAGGTAGGTCTCCGCGATCGCCTCCGGGTCGAGCAGGCTGTCAGGCGCGTCGGCCGGAACAGCCCGCGTCGCCGAACGAATCCCGCCATCAATGACCACATGCGCGACATGGATGCCACGCGGCCCCAGTTCGCGCGCCATGCTCTGCGCCAGCCCGCGCAGGGCGAACTTGCCCATCGCGAACGATGCCGACTGCGCGAATCCCTTCACGCTGGCGGACGCACCGGTGAATAGGATGGTGCCGGCGCCGGCCGCCAGCATGCGCCGCGCGGCTTGCTGGCCCACCAGGAATCCGCCAAACGCGGACACATTGATGGAATGCGCCACGGCCGCGGGATCGACTTCCGCGACCGGCCCGCGGACACGCGCACCGGCGTTGTAGATCACCACAGAGGGCACGATCGCACGCGCATCGAGTTGCTCGAACAGGCGGTTCACATCGGCAGCTGAGGAAGCGTCGCAGCCCATGGCAGTGGCGCCGGTTTCGCTGCACAGTGACGTGAGCTTGGCCACATCGCGCGCCACCAACACGCATTGGTAACCGTCCTTTGCCAGCGCACGGGCAAGCGCGGCGCTCAACCCGCTGCCGGCCCCGACAATCAGTGCATGACGGCTCATTGGGGACCGATTTCGGAACAAAGTTTTGAGAGAGCCATTGTCGCATCAAGCGCCGGCACGGGCCTTCAATGCGGCAGCAACGGTACGCGGCACCGGACTCAAGGTGGCCAGACCCTTCATGGTGGGGCTCGCGCTTCGGGCCGCCCTGTCCCGCGACACCAGGTATGCCTTATCCGCCGTTGCGCGAGAGGCTTGCCTTTGAACGAAGGTTGGCCGACGAAACGAGGCAGCGCAAGGCGCATGGGCGGCCTCACCGGCAGCAACCTGGTGGCAGGCCGCATCGCCACCGCCCGGCGACCGCTGCGGGCAAGCCGGCGCCATCTGATGAAACGGCCGAACGGCCTCAAGCTCGTAGAAGGCTGATGGAACCGGCACCCGCGCAGGGTTGGTACCGCACACCTTGAATACCGAAAAAACGCCGCGCGATCTGTTTGCAGGGAGCATACGATCAGCGCGGCCAAAGGAGAGGTGAATCCGGTGCTGCTTGATGCGGCTGCTACTACTTCTTCATGCCATCTTTGGCCATGCCGTCCTTGGCCATCGCGTCCTTCTTCATTTCATCCTTCTTCATGCCGTCCTTGGCCATGCCGTCCTTCTTCATTCCATCCTTGGCCATCGCATCCTTCTTCATGCCGTCCTTTTTCATGTCGTCGGCGGCCAAAGCGGACCCGGCGGCCATTGCGAATATGGCCGACATCATTGCTGCGAGAAGCTTGTTCATGTGATCTCCATCGTGTTGGTGTTGCGTTATCAAACGCGCCTGGCCAAAACTGGTTGCGCGCGCCTCAAGTTTCGGTTGAGCCTTTCAGATCCCCGCGAACCAGTTGTACCCCTGGTCTTCCCAGTAACCGCCGGGGTAATCATTGGTGACGAAAATCGCCTGGATATGCTGCGGATTCTTGTAGCCCCGCTTGGTGGACACGCGCAGCTTCATCGGGTACCCACACCTGTCCGGAAGAGCCTGGCCGTCGTGAGTCGGCGTCCGCCGGGTCCGAGCATGCAGCGCCACGGCAACGCCATTGATCCAATGCGCGCAGCGCAGCCGCACCGGTTGGACCATTCCAGGATCATTCATGTTCACGCTTCCCGTTGGTGATGGCATTCACCCCGCGCGACACGCCACGGCGCTGACCGCCTGCAGCACCTCCGCGGTACGGTTGTCCTGCACGAAGGCCACGACGTTGACCCCTTTCCTGACTTGGTCGGGTGACAAAACCACAACCTGTGAAAACTGCGCGCCGCCGTCCTTCAGCTGCACCGGCCTGAGCCAATGGCGCACCACATGGTCGTGCGGCAGGGTGGCGCCGCGGTTCTCGCCGGCCTTGACGTCGGTGGACAGGCCGTTCTCGGTCACCGCCACATACAGGCCAAGCGGCGCGCCGGCAGTCGCATCGGCCGCATCGACGCGAATCTCCAGATTGCCCGCGCCGCGATGGCTGGCTTCGAGGCGGATTCTCGCCATGGCCGGCTTTTGCGATGCGGCGCGGATCGCCGCGCCGACCTGGGCGCGATTCTGGATCTCCTGCCCGCCGACGAAAAAATGCGGCGTGTAGAGGGTCCGGCCTCCATTCACCCCGACCAGCCACCGCTGCCGGTCGGTGAATTCGGCGCGTGCGAACGGGTCCTTCCAGCCGATGTAGTCCCAGAAATTCACATGCAGGGCCAGCGCCACCACATTGGTATTGGCCGGCGCCCCGATCAGGCTCAGTTGCCGGTCCGCAGGCGGGCAGCTCGAACAGCCTTCGGAGGTATACAGCTCCACCAGCGCGACACGTTGCGAACCGCTCACCGCGACACAGGCCTGCTGCGCTGCGGCTGCGAAGGCAGCGCACAGGAGCAACAGCAAAGCGCCCATGCGTGAGAAAATCCGGGCGGGGTGCATGTCGGATTCTTGAGAAGATTCTTGAGAGGATTCTGAAGCGTTGGTAGCTGCGGCGTCCGTTTCCTTACAGTTCGTGGAAGACTTTTCCGGCATGCCTCTGCCACAATGAAGGACTCGAGGACATCTCATGACAGCCGGTACGGACACCTTCGAGATGCAGGTCGCGGGCCATCGGGACTACCTGATGCGGTTCGCCAGACTGCAGTTGCGTAACGACGCCTGGGCCGAGGATTGCGTTTCCGAGACCATGGTCGCAGCCCTGGCCAAGCCGCAGGCATTCGGCAACCGCTCGCAACTGAAGACCTGGCTGGTCGGCATCCTCAAGCACAAGGTGCTCGATACTCTGCGCAGCCGCGCGCGCGAAGCCGTGCTGGAGACGCAGACCGACGACGGCATGGACGAACTCGAGGCCCTTGTCTTCAAGGTCGACGGCCATTTCGCCCAGGCGCCGGCCGAATGGGGTGACCCGGAGAAGAGCCTCGGCAGCCGCCAGTTCATCCGCATCCTCGAGCTATGCATGGAAAAAATGCCGGCCGCGATGGGGCGCGTTTTCCTGATGCGCGAGTGGCTGGAGTTGTCGACCGACGAAATCTGTAAGGAGACCGGCATCACCGCGACCAATCTTTTCGTGCAATTGCACCGCGCACGCCTGCGCCTGCGCGAGTGCCTGGAAATCAACTGGCTGCAAAAAGCCTGATCGCCAACCTCGATGCGCTTGCGCCGCACTTGCAAGGAATCGACTGCGCTCTTGATCGCGCGGGAGGATCGTCGGCTTTCATTCGGCGACCGCATGGCCCTGCGCCTGCACCTGGCGGCATGCAAGACCTGCACGGTGTTTGAACGCCAGGTGCTGACCATGCGCGATGCGCTCTCGCGCTGGCGCAGGGATGAATCCGAGAGTTGAGGAGTCGGGTGCCGGGTTCCGCAAGTGTCACGCCGGCAGCCCAACATGCAGGAATGGGCGGGATCAACCGCGCGGTGGGCCGCCGTCGGTGAGGTGTTCGCCGTGGATCATGCGCGCCACATGGGCCCGGGCCGCCGCGCGCTCGCACAGGGGGCAGGGGCGCGAACTCGACACCAGCACGCAGCCCGAGAGGTCCTGCGTGCCCAGGCGCTGCTGCGCCAGGCGCAAGGCCTCGCGCTCGGCATGGGCGTCGATGTTCGCGGCGGTCACCACCCGGCTCGCGCTTTCCGCGATGATGACCCAGTCCTTCACCACCAGCGCTCCGTAGGGCGGGTCACCGGCAGCTTCGGCCTGGCGGCGCATTTCGAAGGCGCGCGCGATGAAAGCCCGCCAGACCTCGCCGGCCTGGGCACATGCCTGGCCCACCCAGGCAGGAGACAGGCAGGACAGCGCGGTGCCTGCGATCAAACGCCGCCGCATCAGGCGCCTGCCCGGCTGCGGGCCGGGTACGCCCGTCCGACTCGCGGCCGCGCCGTCGCCCGTGCGCCGCCTAATGCCTGGGGTCACCACGCAGGTTGTCGACCTTCACGAAGTAGTGCCGCGCGTAGGCCAGCAACTGGCCGTCGGAGGGATGGTCGACGGATTCGATGCCGACCACCTTGTCGGCGACCGCGGCATCATGCTTTTGCATGTGCTTCATCAGGGCAAGCTTGGCGCCGGCCGGTCCTACGATCAGGATTTCCCTCGCATCGGCCACGGCATGTGCCACCTCGTGATAGTAGGCCTGGTCTTCGGTGGCATGGCCGGAACCGACGACGCCCCTCTTGTGATGCTGGTGCTGGTGGCTCGACCGGGCACGGACCTTTTCCGAATCCGCCGCCTCATCATTGAAATGCAGGACGTGGGCTTCGCTGTGGTCGAGCCAAACGACGGCGTGGCTGAAAGGCATTTTTTCTGTTCTCCGGGGGGTGAATCGAAAGCTGCGGACCTGCGAACTCGCGACGGGCCTTGCAGCGGCATGGAAGCAGAATACGAATTCATCGCGTTCCCGGCTTGACTTCGATCAAACAGGCGCCACATCCGCACGTGCCTGTACGCCGGCCGCCTGGTGCAGCGGCGGCTGCCTGATGGCGCGCAAACCCGGCCGGTGGCCGCGCGCTAAACTGCGCGCATCGCATGACGGGAGACTCTCATGTGGCGCGAAAAGCTCATGGTCCGGCTGCTCGGATCCCTGCAGAACCATGCCGACCTGCCGTTGCGGGTGGCCCTGTGGAACGGCGAATCGTTCAGCCTGGGCGAGTCCCCCAAGGTGACGATCCGGCTTCCCGCCCGCAGCGCGCTGAAGTTCCTTGACCCTCCCAGCATCGCCAACCTCGCGCGCGGCTACGTAGGCGGCCATTTCGATGTCGAAGGCCGGCTCGAAGACATCATCGAGGCCGCCGCGGACCTGGCCAAGGCCGGCGCGACCTCAGCAGGCGGGATCCGGCGCCGGCTGCGCACGGTGTTCCACAGCCGCGAACGCGATGCCGGCGCCATCGCGCACCATTACGACGTATCGAACGACTTCTACCGCCTGTGGCTTGACCCGCAGATGGTCTATTCCTGCGCCTACTTCCGCGCAGAGGGGATGGGCCTCGAGGCCGCGCAGAACGCCAAGCTCGACCACATCTTCAACAAGATCATGCTGCGGCCCAACGAGCGGCTGCTCGACATCGGCTGCGGCTGGGGCGCGCTGGCGCTGCGCGCGGCGCGCGACCGCGGCGCCAGCGTGGTCGGCGTCACGCTGTCGAAAAGCCAGTACGATCTGGCGCGCGAGCGCGTGAGGGCCGCGGGCCTGGGCGACAAGGTCGAGATCCGGCTGCAGGACTATCGCGACGTCGAGGGCATGTTCGACAAGATCACCTCGGTCGGCATGTTCGAGCATGTGGGCCTGAAGAACCTGCCGGCCTACTTCGCCAGGATCCGCAGCCTGCTGCGCGACGGCGGCCTGGCCCTTAACCACGGCATCACCTCCACCGATCCGGACAGCGCCGAATCCCCCTACGGCGCGGGCGAGTTCATCGACGAGTATGTGTTTCCACACGGTGAGTTGCCGCATATCGGCCTGGTGCTGCGCGAAATGGAAGCCGCCGGCCTCGAGACGCTCGATGTGGAGAACCTGCGACGACACTATGCCCGCACGCTTTCATGCTGGTCTGCCAGCTACGAGGCCAACGCGGCGGCCTTGCGCGCGCTGGTCGACGAGACCACCTGGCGGGTATGGCGCATCTATCTGGCCGGCTGCGCCCATGCGTTCCGCCAGAACTGGGTGTCGATCCACCAGGTGCTGGTCTGCAAGGCCGGGCCGGACAGCCTGAACCCGACGCCGATGACGCGCGACTACATGTACCGTCCGCAAGCGTGACGGCGCACGCCGGAAGGCTTTCCCGCCCTCAGGGGCCGAGAAAGCCTTCGATGGCTTGCGCCACCGCCTCCGGCTTTTCGATGAAGAGCATGTGCGGCGCGCCGGGAATGACCGCGAAGCGCGCCCCCGGCACCGCGTCGGCGATCATCTTCACGATGTGCGGCGGGGAGGATTTGTCGAGTTCGCCGGCGATGCCCAGGGTCGGCACGGCCACCCGCGCCAGGTGCGGCAGGGTGTCAATGGCGGCGATCGCCTTCCAGCCCTGCGCCCAGCCGCGCGGGTCGCGCTCGCGCAGGTGCTTCTCGGCGGCGGCGGCGGCGCCGGATGCGCGGAAGGCGGGTGTGAACCAGCGGTCCATCGCGGCCTCCAGCACCGCGCCCATGCCGCGCTCCAGGGCATCGGTGCCGCGCGCGGCGGCGACCAGGCGGCCCTCCGGCGTTTGCGTGCAGGGGCCGGCACACGCGATCAGGGCCGCAACATCGCCCGCGTGCCGCAAGGCCAGCGTCTGCGCCACCATGCCGCCGAAGGAGAATCCTGCCACCGCGCAGGGGCCGAAGCCGGTGTGAAGGAGGGTCTCGTGGACATCATCGGCGAAGTCGCCCAGGTCATGGGCCAAGGGCATCAGCGGCGAGGCGCCATGGCCGCGCAGGTCCATGCGCATCACCCGGTAGCGGCGCGCCAGAAGGGCGGCCAGCGGCGCGAGGAAGGTGAGGTCGATGCCGACCGGGTGCAGCAGCAGCAGCGGCCGCCCGGCCCCCTCGACCGCGTGA
>CANGUJ010000119.1 GCA_947456845.1 Burkholderiales bacterium
CACGACTCGAACGCCAACGCGGCCGCCAGCGGAAGCGGGCTGGCCATCCCCGGCCTGCCCGGCTTCGGCTTCAACCCCAACCGGCGCTCCGATACCTTCCGGGCCCTGGCCGGCGGCATCAACGGCCGCTACGTGATTGGCCCGGGATGGACGCTGTTCGGCGGCGGCAGCTTCAACCAGCGCTACAACAACGAGGTGGACCGGTTCGACACCGGCACCTACGGCCTCGACGGCGGGGTGGTCCACCAGCGCGGCGCCAACGAATACAGCCTGGCCGTCCAGACCCAGGCGTTCGATCTCGACCACGCGCGTTTCCGCGACGCCACCGGCGCGGTCGCCCAGTGGCGCTACTCGCTGTCGAACCGCCAGCAGGTCTCCGCCTACGCGCAACTCGCCCGGCTCACCTACCCGAGCGCGAGCCTGCGCAACGCCCACCGCGAAGTCCTCGGCGTGGCCTGGGCGAGCGCCCTCCAGGGGGCATGGGCCCCGGCGGTCTACGCGGGCCTGTATGCCGGGCGCGAGCGCACCATGTCCGGCAATGTGGCCGAGTTCGGTCATCAGGTCATCGGCCTCAGGGGCGGCGGCCAGATGAGCCTGCGCGAGTCGCTCACCGCCTTTGTCAACCTCAACTACGAGGAACGGCGCTACGGCAACCCGGAGAACCTCAACAACCCGGCTTCGCTGACCAGCTTCTTCCCGTTCGCCCGCAAGGACAGGGAATACGGCGTGCGGGTGGGCTTGAACTACCAGTTCGCCGGCAGGTGGAGCGTAAGCCCTTCGGTGGCCTACACCGACAACCAGTCCAACGTATCGGTCTCGGCCTATCGACGCGCGGTCTTCCTGGCCACGCTGCGCTACGATTTCCGCTGAGCGCGAGGCCGCGAGATGCCCACGCCCGTCGCATGCCCGCCGTGCCCGCGCCGGTGCGCGGTGCACGTGGCGTTGTGCGGGCAGCCCGCAACGCAGTAGTCTTCGGATGCCGTCGGATTCCCGGACCGACGTTCACGCAGGGAGCGCAGCATGCCCATTGATTCCAGATTTCCCACCACCCTGATGGCCGCCGCCCTGGCGGCGGCGTTTCCCGGCGCGGTCTTCGCCCAGGTGGCCGCGCGCGTCGATTTCGCCGCCGGCAACGTGGTCGCCCTCGCTCGGGACGGACGTTCGCGTCCGCTCGCGCGCGGCGCCGAGGTGCAGGTCGGCGAGACGGTCAGCACCCAGCAGGGTCGCGCGCAGATGCGCTTCACCGACGGCGCCTACGTGTCCCTGCAGCCGCAGACCGACTTCCGCGTCGACACCTACGTCTTCGACGGCCGCGGCAGCGCCAACGAAAGCGCGGTGATGAGCCTGCTCAAGGGCGGCCTGCGCACCATCACCGGCCTGATCGGGCGCACCAACCGCGACGGCTACCGCCTGCAGACATCCACCGCCACGGTGGGCATCCGCGGCACCTCCTACGCGGTCACCTACGATGCCGGCGGCAGCGTCACCGTCTTCGTGGCCGACGGCGCGATCTCGATCAGCAACGACGCCGGAACCACCGTGCTGCCCGGCGGCAACAGCGCTGTGGTCGGCAACCGCAATGCGCCGCCCGCGACCAGCACGGAACGGCCGTTCCTGCCGCCCGCCGGCAGCACCGCCCCCACCACTACCGTCACCCCGCCGCAAAACCCGACCCAGGATGCGCAAACCCCGCTGCTGCCCGTGTCGCCGACCCTGCTCACCGGCACGCTCGTCAACACCGACCCGGATTTTCCGAACTTCGCACTGTCTAGCGGGATCGAGATGTTCAGCGGGCATGCACCGTCGGCCACGCTCAACGCGCAAGGCATCCTGACCGCCTACCAAGTCTCTGGCTTCGAAGGCATTTCCAGCGATTCGAGCGGCAGCGCGCAGTTGTCTCTGGCGGGCAATGACGGCATCATCGCCTGGGGCCGCTGGATCGGCGGGATCACCGGCAACGGCGTCGATCTCAACACCAACGGGCCACTGCACTGGATCGTCGGCTTGCCGGCAACCAACATGCCCACCACCGGCAGCGCCTCGTACTCCATGCTGGGCGCCACCGCCTCGTGCGTCGCGGGCTGCAGCACCGCGGCGGTGACCAGTTCGAACCTCACGGTCAATTTCGGCCCTTCCGGCGTCACCGGCGGCAATTTAACGACGAGCATGAACATTACCGGAACCCCGATTGGTACTTTTAGCGGTTCTATTGTCAACGAGGTCTACCCGAGTCTCGGGAAAAGCGGTTTCTATACGTTTACGTGCTGCGGCGGCAGCCTGACCATGTCCGGCGAAGGCTTCGTCGCCGGACCCGGTGCGTCGCGCGCCGGTTTGGCATACCAAGTCTATGGGACGCTGGGCGAGGGTCCTGCGACCGAAATTCGCGGCGTGGTGGCCTACAAGAAGAACTGAGCCTGCCGGCGCGCTGCCCGAGCGGGGCTGTCACCGGCCATGGAAGCCGAGCGTCGGCCCGCACAGGCGCCCGCCTCGCATCTGGCGCACCTGACCCTGCCCGCCATCCCGGCCGGGCGCGGCCAGACCATGCTGGCCCTACAGTTCCAGTTCGACCGCTCGCAATGGCTTGACCGCGCGTCGATTCTTGATCACCAGTTCGAACAACTACGCGTTCTGGTCGACCACGCGCGCGCCCAGGCGCCGTTCTATCGCGATCATATGCGGCGGGCGCAAATTTTCAGCCTTGGCGGCCTCACGCCGGCAAGTTTCGCGCGCTGGCCGCTGCTGTCGCGTCGCGATGTGCTCGCTGCGGGAGCAGCGCTCCTGGCACGCACCATGCCCTCCGCCCATGGTGGAATCATCTGGAACGCCACCACCGGCTCGACCGGCCAGCCGGTGCGGGTGGCGAACAGCGCGCTCGGCGCGCTGTTCCAGGACGCGCTGGTCATGCGCAGCCATTTCTGGTACGGACTCGACCTGAGTCTGAAATTCGCCGCCATCCGTTCCGGCACGGACGAGGCCGCAGGCGCGGACTGGGGCCCGGCGCTGCGCGGCACCTTCGAGACCGGGCCTTCGGTCCTCCTCGGCCTGAGCGAAGACCTGGGCGCGCAATTCGAGTGGCTATGCCGCGAATCGCCTGCCTACCTTTTGTCGCGCGGCCACACGTTGCACGCGCTGATTCACGAGAGCCGCGCGCGAGGCGCGCGCCCCGAGGGCATCAAGGCGCTGCTGTCATTCGCGGACCGCCCGCCCGACGACCTGCGGATGCTGGCGCGCGAGGTGTGGGGCGCGCCGGTGTTCGACACCTACAGCGCCGGCGAATTCGGCGTGCTCGCGCTGCAGTGTCCCGATCACGAACATTTGCACGCGCAGTCGGAACACGTGCTGCTGGAAATCCTGCGCGAGGACGGTTCGGCCTGCGCACCCGGCGAGATCGGGCGGGTGGTGGTGACCGACCTGCACAACTTCGCCATGCCGCTGATCCGCTATGTGATCGGCGACTATGCCGAGGTCGGTGAACCCTGCCAGTGCGGACGCGGCCTGCCGGTGATCCGGCGCATCGCAGGGCGGTCATCGCACATGGCCGTCGACGTGAACGGGCGGCGCTTCTGGCCCCTGCTCAACCCCTTCATGTGGGCCAGCACGCCGATCACGCAGCGCCAGTTCGTGCAACTGACGCGCACCCACATCGAGGTGCGCTTCGTCGCCCCGCGCGATCTCACATCCGCCGAAGAGGCCGACATTCGCGCAGGCCTCATCTCGACCTTTCGTCATCCCTTCGAGTTCAGTTTCGTTCGCGTGGATGAGATCGCTCGCGCGCCGGGCGCGAAGTTCGAGGAGTTCATCTCGCGCGTGGATGGCCCGGCATGATGCCGACGGGCCTTGGCTCTCGCATTCACTCCTCCTTGCCGGGCGTGGTGTGGCCTGCCATTCCGCCGCCGGCCGGCCAGGCGATGCTGGCCGCACAATTCCAGTTCGACCGCTCGCAGTGGTGGCCGGCGGATGAGCTGCTGGCTCAACAGTTTCGCCAGTTGCGCCTGTTGATCGCGCATGCGGTGGAAAACGTCCCGCACTACCGCAACCACCTGGCACATTGCGGTGTGAGCAAGCCGGAGGACATCACGCCCGACATCTTCCTGCGCTGGCCATTGCTCGGCAAACGCGCGGTCCAGGCCGAGCCGGCGCGCTTCGAAGCGACCGCGCTGCCCCCCGGCCACGGCGAGATGCGCCTGGTGGTGACCTCCGGGTCGAGCGGCCAGCCGCTGCGCGCCGCCACCTCCGATGCGTCGGTATTCGTGCAGCACGCGCTGGTGATGCGCAGCCACCTCTGGTACGGCTTCGACCTGCGCGCCAAGTTCGCCGCGATCCGCGCCTCCATCGATGCGCCTGTCGCGCCCGACTGGGGCGTCCCGGACAACGCGGTGTTCCGCACCGGCCCGCTCGTCATGCACAGCGCGTTCGACGACCATGACGCGCAGCTCGACTGGCTGCTGCGCGAACAACCCGCCTACCTGTTGGCGCACAACACCAACCTACGGGCGCTGCTGGAAAAAAGCCGCCACCGCCGCGCCGCACCGCACTCGCTGCGCGCGGTGATGGGGTTCGGCGACATGGCCGCGCCCGACACGGCCGAGCTCGCGCGAAACCTGTGGGGCGCGGCTTTCTACGACACCTACAGCGCCAGCGAGGTCGGCACCATCGCATTGCAGTGCCCGGCGCACCCGCACCTGCACGTGCAGGGCGAGCACGTCTACCTCGAGGTGCTGCGCGCCGACGATTCGCCCTGCGTCCCCGGCGAGACCGGACGCGTGGTGATCACCGACCTGCAGAACTTCGCCATGCCGCTGATCCGCTACGAACTCGGCGACTACGCCACCGTCGGCCCGCCCTGCCCGTGCGGACGTGGCTTGCCGGTATTGAAAGGCGTGGTCGGGCGCGCCGGCCACCTGGCGGTCGACCCGACCGGGCGCACCTTCTTCGCCCATCTCAACCTCGGCTTCTGGACCACCGCTGCGCCGATCCAGCAGCGCCAGATCGTCCAGCTCACTGCGTCACGGCTCGAGGTGCGCTATGTCGCGGAGCGCGATCTGGCCGGCGACGAGTGCGCCACCCTGACCCGCGAGCTGCGCGCGGCGATGCGCTACGACTACGAGATCGGCTTCACGCGCATGGCGCACATCCCGCGCGGGGCGGGCGGCAAGTTCGACGATTTCCTGTCGCTGTTGCCAAAGCAGATCGCGTGAATGTCCCGGCCGTGGGCCAGCAGCGCGCCCGATCAGGCGGTTGGGCTGCCGCCCATCACCATCTGGTGCAGCCGCTCGGCATAGGCGGGGCCGAAGCGCTCACGCGCGGTGCGCCGTGCGGCGGCGCCGACCGCACGGCGCAGAGCCGGATCACGCGCCAGACGCAGGATCGCGGCATGGGCCTGGTCTTGCGTATCGACCAGGAAACCGCACTCCGGGCTTTCGAACAGGTCGGCGAATCCGCCTGGGCGCACCGCCACCACCGGCAGGCCGGCGGCAAATGCTTCGGCCACGGCCAGCCCGGAAGGCTCGATGAAGCGGCCGGCCCCGCCGGTGCGATAGAAAAAGATATCGATGCCGGCCAGATACCCCGCCACGCCGGTCGCGCTTTGCGGCAGCAGTTCGATGTCAGGCCGATCAGTCAGCGCGCCGCGCAGCACCGTCGCACCCATCAGGCGCACGACAAGCCTTTCGGCCGCGAGTGCGCGATACAAGAGCGGATCGTCGGCGTGATGCTTTTCGGCCACGTCGCGGCTCAAGCGGCCCACCACCGCCGGATCGCGATCGTAGTCACGCTCGATTTCGAACATCGCCCGCATGTCGGCCGTCGGATAGAGCAAAGGACCATCAAGCGCAGATGCGTCACGCAAGAGCGTCGAGACGTGAATGATGGAAGGCGCCGGCAGGCCTGCCGCGCGCACCGCCAGCACGCAGCTATAAAGCGCGGCGTAATTGAACAAGTCGTTGACGATCACTACCCGCTCGCAATGCGAAGCTGCCAGCCATACGCCCGGCACGAAATGCGTTCCCCAGATGAGGAGCACGCCACCCTTGGGGAAACGGCCGGCAAATGGCGCAATGGTTTCGACCGCAACGCCAACCTCGCGCGCCAGCGCCTCCACCGCGGGCGCTGTCCGCACGGTTGACCAGACCTTAACCGGAGAATCCGCCTGCAGCAGGCGCGCGGCCTCCAGCGCGGCGCGCTCCGACCCGCGGATGGCGGTCTCGAACGCACTGATAATGTGTAATTGTGTGGACATGGGCCGATTATCGGGCCGCGGTGCCGAATGGGTAGCATGATCGAAGCGGTGGCACGACATCTGGACGAGGGCCGTCCGGAAGAAGCCTTGCGTCTGGCGCTGGCCGTTGTCGCGGAACGCCCGAGCGACGCGCGGGCGCACGCGCTGGCCGCGGCGGCTTGCCACACGCTCGGCCGGCCGGAGGACGGCATGCAGTGGTTTCGCAGGGCGATGGCGCTTGATCCCGCCGACCCGGAGTTTGCCTGCGGTCTTGCCGCCTGCCAATACGACTTAAAGCTGCCGCAGGCCGCCCGCACCACACTTGAGGCGCTGCTGACCAAACAGCCCGCGCATCTGCAGGGCTGGCGCAATCTTGCGCTGGCTTGTGAGGCTTGCGGCGATAACGACGCGGCCGGTGCCGCGCTGGAACGTGCGGTCACACTAGCGCCCGAACGCGCCTCGGTGCGGCGCGAAAGCGCGGCGCTTGCCATGCGGGCGAACCGGCCGCAGGACGCACTGCGCCATGCCCGCGCGGCGCATGCGATGGCACCCCAAGAACCGCTGGTGCTGCATGTGCTGCTTGAATGCGCTCTCAAGGCGGGCGATGCCGATACGGCCGAAGCGGCGGCGCGAGCATTGCTCGATATCGATGCGCAAGACCCCTTCGCGCGCCGCGGCCTGGCGATGGCGCTGTCGATCAGCAGCGCGCTGGAAGACGCCACGCGGGAAGCAGCCCGTGTACCTGAAGGGTTGCGCGTCGGCTTCGATGCGCGCCAGGCGCTGCTCTCCAGCGGCGCCCGCGCTGTACGCGATTGCGACTGGCGCCACCTTCCTGCCTGGCTTGACGCGGCGGCGGCGCTTGCAGCAGAACCTGCCGGGCGTCTCGGCGGCAGCGAGATCGCATTCCTTGCACTGGCAACCGGGCTTGCAGCGCCGCAGTGTGCGGGCCTTTTCGCCGCCCACATCCGCCATATCGACGCGACCGAACGAGCGCTCGCCTGGCCGCGCGCGCCGCGCGGCCAACGCACCAAGCTACGCCTGGGCTATCTCGGCACCGGCTTCGGCGAGCACCCCTCCGGCATGGCATTGAACCCGATCCTCCTCGCCCACAACCGCGAGCGCTTCGAGCTCTACTGCTATGCCCTGAGCGGCGACGACGGCAGCGCGTGGCGCGCCGAAGCCCTCGCCGCGGCCGATGTGTTTCGCGTCGTCCCCCACATGAGCGCAACCGAACTCGCGGGCTTGGTCGCGGTGGACGACATCGACTTGCTCGTCGATTTCTCGGGCCTCTTGATTGGTGGCCGTGCCGCGGCGCATCGACACCGCACGGCGCGCGCGCACCTGTTGCTGTTCGAGACGCCCGCGCTGCTCAAGCTACCGGGCATCGATACGACCATCGGCGATGCGGTCGTGCTCGATGCCGCCGAACCCGGGGCACGCCTGCCGCATTGCTTGCTGCCGCTCGATCCGCGTTGGGCGCGTACAGCCCTTGAAGGCGAGGCGCCGCGGCGCGCCGATCACGGCCTGCCGGAAGGCGTGCCGGTGCTGTGCTGCTTCAACACCAGCTACAAGATCGAACCTACGGTGTTCGGCGCCTGGATGCGCATCCTGAAACGCTGCCCGGATGCGGTACTCTGGCTGCGCGACGGCGGCGACGCGATGCGGGACAACCTCGGGGGCGCGGCGCGCGACGCGGGGATCGCGCCGGAGCGCCTGTTCTTCGCCGCCCGCCTGCCATTCGCCGAGCATCTGCGGCGCGCTAGGCTGGCGGACCTGTTTCTCGACACCTTCCACTATGGCGCGCATGTCACCGGCTTGCAGGCGCTGGCTGCCGGCGTGCCCTTGCTGACACTGCGCGGCGACCGCTTCTCGGCGCGCATCGGCGCCAGCGCGCTGGTCCACGCCGGGCTCGGAGATACGCTGGCGACCGACGTCGACGACTATGTCGAACGGGCGGCGCGGTTATGCGAGGACCGCGCCTGGGCCGGCCAGTGGCGCCGCCGCACGCTCGCGGCCTTCGCGCCAGCCGCCTCGCAGGCACGCTTCGAGGCGTATGTGCACAGCCTCGAGGATCTCTACCTGCGCGTGTTCGCGAAGGCGTCGGGCCGATTCTGAGTCATGTGCGCCTGCGCATGCGCGACGAAGCGCGCGAGGTCATCGAGAGTTTCGGCAAGTTGCGCCGTCGTGGCGGAAAAAGGCGTGAGCGGCGCGCGCCCCGCCTTGCGGTCCACGCCGCCCAGCGTCTTGCGCTTGTCGCGCAGCGCGGCCAGGTTCAGCTCGATGCCATGGCGGGCCAGCATGGGCTGCAGTTCATGCCTGCGCTTGAGAATCTCCTCGCGGGTCTTCTGGTAGGCGTGTTCGCACAGCCGCCGGCGGCTCGAATAGCTGAACATGTTGGTGAAGAACATTTCCGCATCGGCCCGGTTGGGCTCGAACAGCAGCACATCGGCGTCCGGATAGTCGTCGCCGTACTGGCGCATGCCGATTTCCATCCGCGAATGAATTACCGCGCGGATGGTCTGCAGCACCACGATCGGCAGACCGCCGTCGACCAGGCGGCGCGACTTGCCGCCCGACGCGGCCACGGCCCGGTCGTCGTAGGGCACGAGGGGGTTGAGGCACAGCACCAGTCGCGCCCCTTCCTTGAGCGCCACCGACGCATGCAGCGTGCGCTTGAGCGCGCCATCGACGAAATGGCGGCCGCCGATTTCAACCGGCGGGAACAAGCCGGGCAGGGCGGAACTCGCGGTCGCCGCCAGCGAGATCGGCACGTCGTCATGACCCGCGGCACCGAACTCGACGGCCTTGCCGGAATCGAGGTCGGTGGCCACCAGGAACAGGCGTGCCTGGAGGCGCCGGAAATCATCCGTGCGGCCGGGCTGCGAAAACATGTGCGCCAGGTAGGCGCGCAGCGGCTCGTTGGAGAAGATTCCGGTGGGGATGGCCTGCAGCAGGTGCTCGGCCGCTCCCAGCATGCCGCTCGGCCCCTTGCCCCGCCCGGCGGTCGCGTAGCGCCAGAGGGCCCGAACCACCAGGGGCGGCAGCATGCACATGCGCGACCAGTACTCCGCAAGGGCGGGGCGCATGAGGATGGCCGGATCGAACGGCTCGGCTTCGGCGCCGGGCCGCGCACCCCCGGCGGCCGGATCGATGAACAGCCGGCACAGGTCGCGCGGCGCGATGCCGTTGGCAAGCCCGGCGCCCAGGATGCCCCCCGCCGACACGCCCACGTAGATGTCGAGCCGGTTCAGATCGAGTCCCTTGAGGGATTCGGCTATCGCCACCAGCGCGCCGACCTCATAGATCGCGCCGAGCGGGCCTCCGCCCGCCATCGCCAGCGCCACGCGCGTGGGTGGCGGCCCGGATCGGCTGCGCGGC
>CANGUJ010000120.1 GCA_947456845.1 Burkholderiales bacterium
CCGCGCGAGGTGTGCAGGGCGCTGGGCCTGCCGCCCGCCTTGCCTGTGCTGGTGATCCGGCGCGTGGCCTATGCGTATCACGACCGGCCCGTCGAGTACCGGGTCTCGTTTGTCGACACCCGCCTGCACGACTATGTCGGCGATACGCATCGCTAGGGCGGGTGTGCGCGCGTGGATGCCGTGGCTGGCATGGCGGCACCTGGTGACGCGCGCCTCGCTGCGGGGCGACGCCATGGCCGGGCTGACCGGCGCGCTCCTGGTATTGCCGCAGGGCATCGCCTACGCGGCCATTGCCGGTCTGCCGCCTGAGTACGGCCTGTACTGCGCCATCGGGCCGGCGGTGGTATCGGCCCTGTTCGGTTCGAGCCTGCACCTGGTGTCGGGGCCGACCGCCGCGATCTCCATCGTGGTGTTCTCCGCGCTCGCACCGCTGGCCGCGCCGGGCAGTCCGGCCTACATCACGCTGGCGCTGACCCTGGGCTTCATGGTGGGCGCGGTGCAACTGGCGATCGGCGCGGCGCGCCTGGGCCGGCTCGCCCATCACATCTCGCACAGCGTGGTGGTGGGCTTCACCAGCGGCGCCGCCTTCCTCATTGCCGCCAGCCAGCTGAAGCATTTTTTCGGGTTGCGGGACGCCCAAGCGAGCGGTTTCTTCGCGCAGCTCCGGGAGACGGCCGCTCTGATGCCGCAGGCGGACCTGCATGTGCTGGGGGTGGGCGCCATGGCGCTCGGCGCGGCGCTGGCATGCCGGCGCCTCGACCCGGCGTGGCCGCACATGATCGTCGGCATGGTGGCCGCGGCGCTGCTGGCCGCCTGGTTCGGCGATGTCGCCACGGTCGGCGCCCTGCCCGCGGCGTTGCCGCTGGTTTCCATGCCCAGCTTCGATCCTGGCATATGGTCCAAACTGGCGGCCAGCGCCGCCATCATCGCCGTACTGGCGCTGACCGAGGCGATCGCGATCGCGCGCGCCATCGCGCTGCGGTCTGGACAGGCGATCGACAGCAACCAGGAGGTCATCGGCCAGGGGCTGGGCAATCTGGCCGGCAGCTTTCTCTCCGGCTACCCGTCGTCCGGGTCCTTCACCCGCAGCGGCTTGAACTACGAGGCCGGCGCCAGGACGCCTTTGGCCGCGGTATTCGCAGCCGGGTTCCTGGTGCTGTTGCTGGCGGTCATCGCCCGCTGGGTCACCTATCTGCCGCTGGCAGCGAT
Organism: Burkholderiales bacterium; assembly: GCA_947456845.1. Classification (GTDB taxonomy): domain Bacteria; phylum Pseudomonadota; class Gammaproteobacteria; order Burkholderiales; family JAEUOS01; genus JAEUOS01. The sequence continues at coordinate 1,210 of CANGUJ010000120.1, forward strand.
GGCGGGTGTGCTGTTCCTGGTGGCGTGGGGGCTGATCGACCGCAGGGAGATCGCGTCCATCATGCGGGGACCCGTGCACGAGCGCGTGGTCCTGTGCGTGACCTTCATGTCGACCCTCCTGGTGCAGCTGGAGTACGCGGTGTTCATCGGCATCGCGGTGTCGCTGCTGCTGCGGCGTTTCGGGTTTTCGGCGGAAGATGAAAAGGGCCACGGCATCGATTGAGCGATTTCCCCGGGAAAGCTACGTCGTGTGCGGCGTCGCTCCCGCTATCGCTTACGGTCTTCGCGCCTGCCTATTGGCCAAGGGCACTGACAATGTCCGTCCTTGAAAAGTCGCTGCCCTTGAAGAGGAGCGCCTCGCCGCTGGCCTTGGCCAGCGCGTAGGAAAAACAATCGCCGAAGTGGAGGCCCGCCGGATGGCGTCCCTTGCCGAAATCGGAGCAGGCCTGTCGCGCAAGATGCGCTTGTTCTTCTGTAACCGGCTCGATCACAAACCCCGCGCGGCGCAAGAAGGCGTCGAGTCGCCGGCTGCCCATTTTCCGGTAGTCGTACAGCATGCAGAGCAGGGCAAGCCGGTCTTGAAGGTGGTGTTCTGGAGCCAGCTTGACGACTACCGACGCGAACCTGCGTTCATCCTCGACCTGCCCGCTGGCCCCCTGGATGCGGCGAAGCCACGGCGCGAGCGCAAGGGTGCGAGTGTCACCGGCAATGCTGTGTCTGAAAGCGCGGCCACACGTGTCACTGCAAGCGACGATGACGGAAACAATGTCTACGCCAGCGAGTACCTGGTATCGAAAGGCCGCCTGACCCCGATCAGGCATGCGTTTCACAACCCGGGCGTCCCGTTCTACATGCTACGCGCCGGCGTGCCAGGTGCACTGGTGATGGGGTGCTCGTTGCGTTGCTTCGCGGTGTCTTGAAGCGGCTGGCCTAGGTCACGACTGGTCGGTCGAGTCAGGTTTCGGTGAGTGACTTCGGGGGCGTTTACGGGTGCCCCCCGGTGCCGGCGCTGCAGAATGCGACAAAGCGCTGCACGCCCGGGCTCAGCCGGCGGTCCCGATGGGTCACGATCGAAAGGTCGCGCGTTGGCGGCTTGATGGCGCACTTGAGTTCCACCAGCGTACCAGCGGCCAGCGCTTCGGTCACGGTATGGCGTGACAGGCAACTGATGCCCGCGCCCGCCATCACTGCCAGACGCACGGCCTCGGATGAGCCCAGTTCCATCGCCGGGCGCGGCCAGCCGATCGCCTTGAGCAGCAACTGGTCTACCGTCTCGCGTGTGCCGGAACCGGGCTCGCGTACGATCCAGTCCGCCGACGCAAGCGCCGCGACGCCGGCGCGGCGCCCGGCAAGCGGATGGCGCGGGCTGGCGCACACCACCATCCGGTCGCGCATCCAGGTGCGCAGGCGCAGATCCTCATGCTGCACGCTGCCCTCGACGAAGCCCGCTTCGACGTCGAAATGCAGCACCGCGTCGGCCACATCGCGGGTATTGCCGATGCGCAGTTGCACGTAGGCTGCGGAATGCTCGGCGCGCCAGCGCGCGATGATGGGGGGCAACAGGTGGTTGCCGATGGTGAGGCTGGCGGCCAGGCGCAACGGTGCCGCCAGTTCGTCGGCGAAGGCGCTCTCGACTTCGGCCGCGTGGTCGAGCAGCGCGATCGCCCTCGGTAGCAGGCGCCGGCCATTGGCGTTCAGGACAAGCCGCTTGCCGGCGCGGTCGAACAGCGGCTGCCCCAGGCGCGCTTCGAGCTCGGCCAGCGCCATGCTGGCGGCGGACTGGGATCGCGCCAGGCGCTCGGCGGCGGCGCGCACGCCGCCGTCGCGGGCCACGGCGATGAATACCTCCAGTTGATGCAGGGAAGGGCGCACGCAGGTCGGCCAGTTGATCGATTTAACTGATTATATCGATCAGGTTTATCCGCTTTTCTAAAATAATCGGATTGACTAAGCTCAGACCGATTTGGCATTACGTGCGCAAATCCCGTTTTCCACCGAGAGCCCATCCACCTTGAACCACGCTGACCCGGTACGCATCACCTCGGCCCTCGACGCCGGCAACACCGTCAAGACCACCACCTGCTACATGTGCGCCTGCCGTTGCGGCATCAAGGTGCATGTGCGGGAAGGTGAGGTGCGCTACATCGAAGGCAATCCCGAACATCCGCTCAATCAGGGTGTGATCTGCGCCAAGGGGTCGGCCGGCATCATGAAGCAGGTGTCGCCGGCGCGCTTGACACAGCCATTGATGCGCAAGCCCGGCAGCGAGCGTGGCGCCGGCGAGTTCGAAGCCATCAGCTGGGACCGCGCGCTCGACATGCTTACCGAGCGGCTGGCGAAGATCCGCAACACCGACCCGAAGAAGTTCGCGATGTTCACCGGGCGTGACCAGATGCAGGCGCTGACCGGGTTGTTCGCGCGGCAGTTCGGCACACCCAACTATGCGGCGCACGGCGGCTTTTGCTCGGTGAACATGGCCGCCGGCATGATCTACACCATCGGCGGCAGCTTCTGGGAGTTCGGCGGGCCGGATCTCGACCGGGCCAGGCTTTTCGTGATGATAGGCACGGCCGAGGACCACCATTCCAATCCGCTCAAGATCGCGATCTCCAAGTTCAAGCGTGGCGGCGGGCGCTTCATCTCGATCAACCCTGTGCGCACCGGCTATTCGGCGATTGCCGACGAGTGGATTCCGATCAAGCCCGGCACCGATGGCGCGCTCTTCATGGCGCTGCTGCACGAGGTCATCGCCAACGACCAGATCGACCATGCTTTCCTGAAGCGCTACACCAACGCCCCGCAGCTGGTGGTGGAGGACGACGGCGAGCGCCAAGGCCTGTTCGCCTTCGACCCTGCTGCCGGTCCGCCCGGGGATGGGCGCAACCCGCACAACAAGCTGGTTTGGGACAAGGCGAGTGGCAAGGTGATGGCCGCCTACCCGGCGGGCATTGCCGAGGGCTGCGACCCGGCGCTCGAAGGCCGCTATACGCTGGCCGACGGCACGCGGGTAGTGCCGTCATTCCAGTTGCTGCGCGAGCGCGTGGCCGACTGCACGCCGGAGTGGGCGGCAACGATCACCGGCATACCGGCCGCGCGCATCAAGGCGCTGGCCCGCGAAATGGGTGACACGGCCTTCAAGCAGGCCTTCGAGATGCCGATTCCCTGGACCGACGCCTGGGGCAAGCAGCATCCGACCACCATCGGCCGGCCGGTGGCCTTTCATGCCATGCGTGGGCTGGCTGCGCATTCCAACGGTTTCCAGACCGTGCGCGCCTTGGCGGTGCTGATGAGCGTGCTGGGCACCATCGATGCGCCGGGCGGCTTTCGCCACAAGGCGCCCTACCCGCGCCACATCGTCCCGAACTACCGCGCCTTCAGCGCGCCGGAGATGATCAAGCCGAACACGCCGCTCAATGCGGCGCCGCTGGGTTTTCCCGCCAGTCCGGACGAACTGGCGATCAACCCGGACGGCTCGCCGATCCGCATCGACCACGCCTTCTCCTGGGAGCATCCGCTGTCGGCGCACGGCATGATGCACAACGTCATCACCAACGCGGTCAAGGGCGATCCCTATCGCATCGACACGCTGATGATCTTCATGGCCAACATGGCCTGGAACTCGACCATGAACACCATGGCCGTGCGCGAGATGCTGAACCGCAAGGATGAGAAAGGGGAACACCTGATCCCCTTCCTGGTGGTGTGCGACGCCTTCCAGAGCGAGATGACCGCCTTCGCCGACCTGGTGCTGCCCGACACCACCTACCTCGAGCGGCACGACGTGATGAGCATGCTCGACCGGCCGATCTCGGAGTTCGACGGCCCGGTCGATTCGGTGCGCATTCCGGTGGTGCCGCCCAAGGGTGAATGCCGACCGTTCCAGGAAGTGTTGATCGAGCTGGCTTCGCGGCTGAAGTTTCCGGTGTTCACCAACGAGGAGGGTGGGCGCAAGTTCCGCGACTATCCGGACTTCATCGTCAACTTCGAGCCGCAACCGGGCATCGGTTTCCTGATGGGCTGGCGCGGCACTGACGGTGGCTCGCACCTTCGCGGCCTGCCCAATCCCAGGCAATGGGAGATGTACGAAAAGAACAACTGCGTGTTCCGGTACCCCATGCCGGAGAACATGCACTACATGCGCAACTGGAACCGCGCCTACCTGGACTTCGCCAAGGACAAGGGCTGGCGCCAGCGCAACGACCCGATCCAGTTGGCGCTGTATTCCGACACGCTGCAGTCGTTCCGCCTGGCGGCGCAGGGCAAGAGCCCGGGGCGGCGGCCGCCGGAGGCATTGCGTGAGCGCATCGTCACCTACTTTGACCCGCTGCCGTTCTGGTACGCGCCGCTGGAGCAGGCTGCAACCGACACGGCCGCCTATCCGCTGGCCGCCATCACCCAGCGGCCGATGGCGATGTATCACGCCTGGGATTCGCAGAACGCGTGGCTGCGGCAGATCCACAGCCACAACACCCTGCAGGTGAATCCGGTCACGGCCCATGCCGCCGGCATTGCCGATGGCGGCTGGTGCTGGGTGGAAAGCCAGTGGGGCAAGGTGCGCTGCATTGCGCGCCATTCCGAGGCGGTGGAGCCGGGCACGGTGTGGACCTGGAACGCCATCGGCAAGGCCAGCGGCGCATGGCAGCTCGAGCCCGGTGCCGACGAGTCGCGCAAGGGCTTTTTGCTGAACCACCTGATCAGCGAAGAACTGCCGCTGGCCGGCCAGCCCGGGCACACCATCAGCAACTCCGACCCCATCACCGGACAGGCTGGCTGGTACGACGTGCGGGTGCGGATTCGTCCGGCCGCGCCGGAAGAGCCTGAAGAATCCTTCCCCCAGGTGGCCGCCGTGCCTTCGCCTCCCGGCGTGGCCGGACGCGCCGCCGGCGTACTCGCCTATTTCGCAGGAAAGCGCAAATGACACAACCCGCCGAAACCCTGGCCAAGCAACTGGCATTGGTCATCGACCTCAACGTCTGCGTGGGCTGCCATGCCTGCGTGACCTCCTGCAAGCAGTGGAACACCTCAGGCTCGGCCGGCCCGCTGGCCGACCTCAATGCCTATGGCGCCGAGCCCAACGGTACCTTCTTCAACCGGGTGCAGACCTGGGAGGCCGGCGAGTACCCACAGGCCGACACCATCCACTTCCCCAAGAGCTGCCTGCACTGCGAGGACCCGCCCTGCGTTCCGGTGTGTCCCACCGGCGCCTCCTACAAGCGCAAGGAGGACGGCATCGTCCTGGTGGACTACGACCGCTGCATCGGCTGCAAGTACTGCGCCTGGGCCTGCCCCTACGGCGCGCGTGAACTCGACGAGTCGCGCCAGGTGATGACCAAGTGCACCCTGTGCGTGGACCGCATCTACGACGAGAAACTCGCGCCGGAGGACCGCAAGCCCGCCTGCGTCAAGGCCTGCCCGACCAACGCGCGCCTGTTCGGCGACGTCAAGGACCCGGATTCCGAGGTGTCGAAGGCCATCCGCGAGCGCGGTGGCTATTCGCTCATGCCGGAATGGGGTACGCAACCGGCCAACCAGTACCTGCCGCGTCTGGTGCGCGAAGCCCAGGAGTTCTAGCCATGCATCCCGCTTGGTCGGTGATCCTGTTTACCGTGCTGGCCGGGCTCGGCCAGGGGCTGTTCGTCATGCTGGTGCGCGCCTCCGACAGCGGCATTGCGCCACACCTCCTGGGCATGGCGGGGCTGGCCAGCACGGTCCTGTTGTGCGTCGGCCTGGCCTGCTCGTTCTTGCACCTGGGCCATCCGCTGCGCGCCTGGCGCGCGGTGGCGATGTGGCGCACCTCATGGCTTTCGCGCGAGGTGATCGTGCTGCCGCTCACCATTGCCGTGGTGGCGGCCTGGTCGTTGGCGCAGCTAGCGGGCTGGGCACATGCGCAGTGGCTGGGCCTTCTGGGGGTGGCGCTGTGTTTTGTGTTGTGGGTGTGCACCGGCATGATCTACGCCTGCATCCGCTTCCTGCGTGAGTGGGCGCATCCGCTCACGCTGGTCAATTTCGTGCTGCTCGGCTGGATGTCGGGTGCAACGCTGTTCGCCGCGTTAGGCGAGCTGCTGCCCGGCTTCAGCGCAAACCCGCTGTGGCTGTCGGCCGCCACGGCGCTGACCGTGGCAGGCGCCTGCGCGCGCCTGGCGAGCCTGGGCCGCAACCGCATGTTGAAGCCTGTTTCCACGCCGCAAAGTGCGCTGGGCGTCAGGGCCGCGAAACTAAAGCAAATGTCGCAGGGCGCCACCGGCGGCAGTTTCAACACCCGCGAGTTCTTTCATGGCAAAAGCGCGCTGGTGGTCAGGAACGTGCGCTGGATTGCCCTGGGGCTGGCCTTCGCGCTGCCGCTGGCGCTGCTGGTGGCCGCGCGCTACCAGCCGGGCGCGGGCCTCGTGGCGCTGGCAGCGCTTTCGCAAGTGCTGGGGTTGCTGGCGGAGCGCTGGCTGTTCTTCGCGCAGGCCAACCATCCGCAGAACATCTACTACCAGGCAGTGGCCTGAGCGCCCACCTTATGGCGGGTTTCGCGTGTTGCCGGCCGTGCGCGGCGACCTGCTCGAACAACTCGGATGGCTCGAGGAAGCGCGCGCCGAGTTCGAACAATCTGCGGTACTTGCCCGCAACGAACGCGAGCAGGCGTTGATGCGCAAGCGTGCTGCGGCCGGTACCAGCCAGGCTCGGAGCAGGTTCGGTCGTACGCGAGTTACGTTTATTCGGGGATCCAGTTCTCAACCTTGAGACTCTTGACCCGGGCGAACTCGCGCACATTGTTGGTCACCAGCGTGAGGTTCAGGCTCAGGGCATGTGCCGCGATCAGCATGTCGAGCGGGCCGCAGGGCGTGCCGGCACGTTCCAGCGCGGCGCGAAGCGTCCCATACGCGTCCGCTGCCCTTGATTCGAAGGGCACTACGTTGAGGGTGTCGATTGCGCGCCGCAGCTTTGCGCGGTTGGCTTCCCGCTTCTGACTCTTCTCGATGCCGTAGCGCAGTTCTGCCAGGGTGATCGATGAAATGCACAGCTGACGGACGTCTTCCTGATCGAAGCGGTCCAGTACGGCCTGATGATGTGGACGGGCATTGAGCACATAAATCAGGGTATTGGTGTCGAGCATGTAGCGCATCAGCGCTCCCAGTCGCGAGTGTCGCCCTCGGCGGGTTGATTGCGTTCGATTCCGAAACCGTCGGGCGCGTCTGCGAGTGCCGCGCGAATCGCCGAGCCCAACCCGGGGCTCGAGGGTTTGAGCCAGGCATCAAGTGCCTCGTGAACCAGCGCAGTGCGAGTCTTGTGCTCACGTCGGGCACGCTGCTCAAGAAGCCGCTCAACATCGGGCCGGAGTCGTATGGAGATGGGCATGGGGCGTCTCCCGGAGGGCAGTGAATGAGGTGTGGATGTAATACAAGCGTATCACAACAGCCCACATGGTACCGATTGCAGGCCTGAAATGAAAACGCCCGCCCAAGGTCGACATCCGGGCGGGCGTTGGCGACCAGGCCTTGAGGATCAGGCCTTGATTTCCTTCGCCGTGATCGTGTACCTGAACTGATCGGGGTCCAGCGAGTCGTAGCGGCCGTTGGCGTTTTCCGCGTTCGGGTACATGAAGAAGCCCAGCTTTGGGCCCCTGGAACCCGGCAGGGCCACATCGTGCGCGGTATTGAAGGCGAGCCAGTTGCCTTCCCAGCCGCCAAAGAGGCCCTTGTACACCGGTGTTACCACCGGATGGTGGGTGGTCTTCAACCATTCCGGGTTCTCCAGGCGCATGACCTTGCCCACATCCGCCGGGTCCATGCCCACCCAGCCATGGTCCTTGAGGAACACTTCGGCGCGGCAGTGATGCGCGCCCTTGAGGCTGGCGGGGTTGCCCGAGAGTTCACGGTAGCCGAAAGCCGAGGGCACCAAGCGGATGCCGTAGACGTCGCGCGCCGGCACGCCCACCGAGCGGCACAGGCCGACAAACAGGGCGTTGATGTCGCCGCACTTGCCGCCCAGGTTGCCGGTTTCGAGCATCGCCTTGATGTCGCCCACGCCGCAGCCGCGCACCTTGGGTTTGCGGTGGGTGTTGGTGACGATCCAGTCGTAGATCTTCTGCACCTTCTCGACGTCGGTCCGGGCGCCCTTGGCGGCGTCCTGTGCGGTTTGACGGACGATGCCATCGATCGGCATCAGGTCGGTGGCGGCGGTCCAGTACTTGAGGGTGGCGGCGTCCTCTTTCGCGGCGACTTTCCTGGTCCAGTCGACAGCGCGGTTCTGGGCGCGGATGCGGCTGGTGAGTTCGATCACCGGCTTGGCCTCGCCCTCGGCGAATTCGGCGTGCAGCATCTTGGCGCCGTACTTCTCATCGGCCGTCTGGCGTGCCGACTTGGCGTTGCCGGCCCAGGTGGATTCG
>CANGUJ010000121.1 GCA_947456845.1 Burkholderiales bacterium
GGCAGACCCTTGCCTTCGTTCGTGCGTGCCCAGTCACCGCCGATGTCCGGCAAAGACTGCGCCCAGCGCAGGCGATCGGCGTCCGACAGCTTCACGACCTTGGTGCCGACGTCGATCATCGCCTTCTTCGAAGACTCGATCTGCGCGTTGGTCTGCTTGATGAGCTCGGCGGTGTAGTCAACGCCGGCCTTCACGATCGCGTCCTGCACCTCTTTCGGCAGCTTCTTGAACTTGTCGGACGTCACCGCGATGCCGCCGGCGAACATCGCGCCGATGTCGACCTCGAGGACGTGCTGCGCGATCTCGTGGAGCCGGATCGGCAGGATGCCGGTGTAGAACGAGAGCGCGCCTTCGGTAACCCCGGTCTGCACGTTGGTGTAATAGGTCGGCAGGCCGCCGTCGACCGCGACCGCGCCGGTGCCGCGCAGCCATTGCGCCGCCGGGCCGGGCGCGTTGTAGCGGCGCCCCTTGAGGTCCTCGAACTTGTTGAGAGGGACCTTGGTCCAGATGTGGTAAGTCTCGATGCTGACCGGGGCGAGATACTTGATGTTGTTGCTCTCCCATTCTTTCAACACCGCCGGGTTCTCGCGCATGAGCTTGTCCATCGTGCGCGTGACGATACCCATGTCGCCCGAGGTGAACGGGGTGAAGAACGTGACGTTCGACAGCGGCATGCTGTCTGCCTCGAAGACCGATCCGACGTAACCGATGTCGGCGATGTTGTCGCGGATCGCCTCCATCGTGTCCTGGAGTTTGAACAGCGTGCCAGCATAGGCCTCTTTCCAGTTGATGCGGTACTTGCCGCCGGCCTTGAGTTGCTCGTCGACGCGGTTCTTGAAGTAGCCGGCCATGAGCCCGATCGGCAGCCACGAGGTCGGGTGGCTCGAAGCGAGCGTGAGGTTGATTGTTTGTTGCGCCGCAGCAGTGCCGCTGACGGCGAACGCGCCTGCGACCGCGATCGCGGCGAGCGCCCTGGAGATGCATTTCATCGGAGTCTCCTTGTAGTGGATGATGTGTACGAAGATATTACCTGTAACAGACGCGCAAGGGTTTGGCGCCGGTCCTGCGTACCTCGTGCTTGCCGGGCTTCGACAGCAACACCGCGCGCGCCGGAATTCCCCGGTCCTCGGCGGCCTGTGCCCATGCACCGGCGATGCCCGGCAGCGGTTGTGCCCAATCCACTTGCCCGGCCCCTAGGAGTGTATCCGCTTCGGCCATTGCCGAGGCGGGCGCTGCCGCCCGCTTTCTCGGGGGTCTTCAGCTAATCAACCGTGGTACTCAAGCTGACGCGCCGGCGCCGGAATGTCCCATTCGAAAGCCCCTGCACCGCGCCATGGATATGCGTGTCGATGCAATTGCGCTTGCCGTCGCGATGTTCCGACTGTTCCCACATGGCATGTGCCGGACAGGCTTCTCGCCGATGCGACAAGCACGGCATGCGCGCGCGCCGCCACAGCGGAGAAACTGCAAGGTCCGGAGAATCCGTGCCACCGCTGCCTAATGACCGCACGGCTTGTCATGGCTGCAGGAACCGCGCCGCGTGATCACGGTTTGCATCAGTCCCGCCCGAGCGTCTCCCCCATCTCCCTGCCGCGGTCGCTTGCCGCCTGCATCGCTGCGCCGATCGCGCCCGGAATATCGCGCGCACGCATGACTTCCAGCGCCGCGAAGGTGGTGCCGCCCTTGGAGGTGACACGTTCGCGCAGCGTCGCGAAACTTTCGGGGGAGTTGGCGGCCAGTTGCGCGGCGCCGACCACGGTTTGCAGGGCCAGGCGGCGGGCGGTTTCCGCTTCCAGCCCCAAGGCTTCGCCGCCGGCCTGCAGGGCTTCCAGGAACAAGAATACGTAGGCTGGGCCGCTACCCGACAGGGCGGTCACGGGGTCGAGCAGTTCTTCGCGCTCCACCCAGACCGTCTGGCCGACGGCGGCGAGAACGCGTTCGGCATCGGCCCGGCGCGAGACTTCGACTTCAGGCGGGGCGTAGAGCGCGGTGATGCCCTGGCCGATGAGGGCCGGGGTATTGGGCATGGTGCGCACGAGCTTGCCGTAGCCGCCCAGCCAGCGCTTGAGGTCCGGGAGTCGCGTGCCGGCGGCAATCGAGAGAACGGTCTGGTTTTTCATGTGCGGCGCCACCGCGCCGGCGGCTTCGCGCATGTGCTGCGGCTTCACTGCCATGACGATCAGGCCGGCCGCGGCGAGGCTGGCGTCGGGGGCCGGCAGGGTGCGCACGCCAAACTGCGTTTCCAGGCGGGTGCGGGCTTCGGGCAGGGGTTCCACCACGGTGATGGTGCTGGTATCGAAGCCCTTGGCCTGCATGCCACCGATGAGGGCGGCGGCCATGTTGCCGCCGCCGATGAACGCGATATTCATGGGATTCTTGTCCTGGTTCCGAAGATGGCCGTGCCGACCCGCACGATGGTGGCGCCTTCAAGGATGGCGGCCTCGAGATCGGCCGACATGCCCATCGAGAGGGTATCGCAGCCGAGCCCCTGGGCATTGAGGTCTTCGAGGATAAGGCGCAGGGCGCGAAACGGTGCGCGCTGGGCTTCGAGGCCCTCGGCCGGCTGCGGGATGGTCATCAGGCCGCGCAGTTTGAGCCGCGGCAGGGCCGCTACCGCCCGGGCCAGGTCGGCGATCGTGGCCGAGTCGGCTCCGCTCTTGCTGGCCTCGCCGCTGATGTTGACCTGCAGGCAGACCTGCAGGTCGGGCAGGTGGGCGGGCCGCTGCGCGGAGAGCCGCTCGGCGATCTTGAGGCGGTCGATGCTGTGTACCCAGGCGAAGTGCTCCGCGACCGGACGCGTCTTGTTGCTCTGTATCGGCCCGATGAAATGCCATTCCAGGCCGAGTCCGGCCAGGGCCATGGCCTTGTCGACGCCTTCCTGGACATAGTTTTCGCCGAACGCCGTCAGGCCGGCGGCGTGGGCGGCGGCCACCGATTCGGCGTCGAAGGTCTTGCTGACTGCCAGAAGCCGTACGGAATCGGCTGTACGGCCGGCGTTTTTGCATGCCGTTGTCATGAGCGCCCGGACTTCCCGTACCCGCTCCGCTATTGCTGGGGCTGAAGGCATGTTAATCTTTTGACGGTTATGCAAGCGGTTGCTCCCGCTGCGGAGGGGTCCGCCAGAGCGCCTGATGTTCCAAGACGAGGAATTATAGATGGACATATCCGAGTTACTCGCGTTCGTGGTCAAGAACAAGGCCTCCGACCTGCATCTGTCGGCCGGGCTGCCGCCCATGATTCGGGTACACGGCGATGTTCGCCGCATCAACCTGCCAGCGATGGATCATTCCGAAGTGCACGGCATGATCTACGACATCATGAACGACGGCCAGCGCAAGGCCTACGAGGAGAATCTGGAGTGCGATTTTTCGTTCGCCATCCCCAACCTCGCCCGCTTCCGCGTCAATGCCTTCGTGCAGAACCGCGGCGCCGGGGCCGTGATGCGGACGATTCCCTCGAAGATCCTGTCGCTTGAGGAGCTCAAGGCGCCCAAGAGCTTCGGCGACATCGCCAACCAGCCGCGCGGCATCGTGCTGGTGACCGGCCCTACCGGCTCGGGCAAGTCGACCACGCTGGCGGCGATGGTGAACCACGTCAACGAAAACGAATACGGGCACATCCTCACGGTGGAAGACCCGATCGAGTTCGTGCATGAATCCAAGAAGTGCCTGATCAACCAGCGCGAGGTCGGGCCGCACACCTTGTCGTTCAACAACGCCCTGCGCTCGGCGCTGCGCGAGGACCCGGATGTGATCCTGGTAGGCGAGATGCGCGACCTGGAAACCATCCGGCTGGCGCTTTCGGCCGCCGAGACCGGCCACCTCGTGTTCGGGACGCTGCATACGAGCTCCGCGGCCAAGACCATCGACCGCATCGTCGACGTGTTTCCGGCCGCCGAGAAGGAAATGGTCCGTTCCATGCTCTCGGAGTCGATCCGCGCGGTGATTTCGCAGACCCTTCTCAAGACCAAGGACGGCAATGGCAGGGTCGCGGCGCACGAAATCATGATCGGCACGCCCGCCATCCGCAACCTCATCCGCGAGAACAAGATCGCGCAGATGTATTCGGCGATCCAGACCGGGCAGCAGTTCGGCATGCAGACCCTGGACCAGAACCTCACCGATCTCGTCCGGCGCAACATCGTGTCTTCGGCCGAGGCGCGCAACAAGGCGGCGAACAAGGACAATTTCGCCGGCTGAACGGCAGCAGCACCACGAGAGCAAGACCATGGAACGCGACCAGGCAACCAAATTCATGTACGACCTGCTGAAGCTCATGCTCAGCAAAAAGGGGTCGGACCTTTTCATCACGGCAGGATTTCCTCCCGCCTTCAAGATCGACAGCAAGATGACGCCGGTGTCGAACCAGGCGCTCACGCCGGTGCACACGCAGGACCTGTGCCGTGCGATCATGAATGACAAGCAGGCCGCAGAATTCGAGGCCAAGAAGGAGTGCAATTTCGCCATCTCCCCCGCAGGGATCGGGCGCTTCCGCGTCAACGCCTTCGTGCAGCAGGGCAGCATGGGCATGGTGTTGCGGGTAATCACCTCCAACATCCCGAAGTTCGAGGAACTCAGGGTGCCGCCAGTGCTGAAAGATGTCGCCATGACCAAGCGTGGCCTGGTGATCATGGTGGGCGGTACCGGCTCCGGCAAGTCGACCACGCTGGCGGCCATGATCGGCTATCGCAACGAGAACTCGTTCGGCCACATCATCACCATCGAGGACCCGATTGAATACGTGCATCCGCACAAGAATTGCGTGGTCACGCAGCGCGAGGTCGGCGTCGACACCGATACCTGGGAGGCGGCCCTCAAGAACACCCTGCGCCAGGCGCCCGACGTCATCCTCATCGGCGAGATCCGCGAGCGCGAAACCATGGAGCACGCGATCGCGTTTTCCGAAACCGGCCACCTGTGCATGGCGACCCTGCATGCCAACAGTGCCAACCAGGCGCTCGACCGCATCATCAACTTCTTTCCCGAGGAGCGCCGCTCGCAACTGCTGATGGACCTCTCGCTCAACATGCGCGCACTCATCTCGCAGCGCCTGATTCCGCTCAGGGACAGCAAGGGGCGGGCCGCGGCGGTGGAGGTGATGCTCAATTCGCCGCTGATTTCCGACCTCATTTTCAAGGGCGAGGTCCACGAGATCAAGGAGATCATGAAGAAGTCGCGCGAGCTCGGCATGCAGACCTTCGACCAGGCCCTGTTCGATCTCTACGAGGAAGGCCGCATCAGCTACGAGGACGCCCTTCGCAACGCCGATTCGGTCAACGACCTGCGCCTGATGATCAAGCTGCACAGCAAGGAATCCAAGTCCAAGGACCTGGGCGAGAACATCGGCGGTCTGACCATCGTCTAGGGCGGCACACATGAGCAACCTGCATGATTTCTCCGCCGACACGCTGGCCGGCAAGCCGTTCGACTTTTCCGCGCTCAAGGGCAAGGTGGTGCTGGTGGTCAATACGGCCAGCCGCTGCGGCCTGACGCCGCAGTACCAGGGGCTCGAGACCCTGCACAAGGCGCACCAGGCGGAGGGCCTGGAAATCGTCGGCTTTCCCTGCAACCAGTTCGGCGGGCAGGAGCCCGGCGGCGCCGACGAGATCAGCGCCTTCTGCCAGAAGAACTATGGCGTCACCTTTCGCATGATGGACAAGGTCGAGGTCAACGGCGCAGGTGCCCATCCGCTCTACAAATGGCTGGTCAAGGCCGCGCCCGGGCTGCTGGGCTCGGAGGCGATCAAGTGGAATTTCACCAAGTTCCTGGTCGGGCGTGACGGCAACGTGATCCGCCGCTATGCGCCGCAGACCGAACCCGGCGACCTGGAAAAGGACATCGTCGCGGCCCTCAAGGCCGCCTAGCCGCGCGCGGTCGGGCTACGCGCCGGCCGGCCGGTTCGACCCTGCGATCACCTGAAACTCGAACAGGCGGCATTCGAGGTCGCCGTTCATCAGCGGGGTGCGCCTGCTGGCTCGCAAGCGGATCAGCTTTTCCATGCGCCGGTCGGCGGTGATGAAGAAGCAGTTCCAGCCCGCGTAGTTCCTCTTGAGCGCATCTCCGAGGCGAGGGTAGAAGGCGGCCAGCTCGGCATCCTCGCCCAAGCGCTCGCCGTACGGGGGGTTGGCGATCATGATGCCGCTCGCGGCGGGTGCCGGAAGCGCCAGGAGGTCGCCGGGCCGCACGCGGATGACTTCATCGACGCCTGCCGCCGTGAAATTGGCCAGGGCGGCGCGCAGGGCCTCCTGGGACAGGTCGCTGCCGAAAATGCGCGGCTGCGCCTCGGCATGCCGCGGCCACGTGTCGCGCAGGCGCTGCCATGCGGGCGCGTCGAACCGTTTCAGGTTGTAGAAGCCGAAGCGGCGCTTCAGGCCCGGCGGGATGCCCAGCGCGATCTGGGCCGCCTCGATGAGGAACGTGCCGCTGCCGCACATCGGGTCGTAGAGCGGGATGTCCGGCTTCCAGCCGATCATGCGCAGGATGCCGGCCGCCAGGTTCTCGCGAATCGGCGCGGCGACGTCGACCACGCGATAACCGCGCTTGAAGAGCGCTTCGCCCGAGGTGTCGAGGTACAGGGTGACGTTGCGTTCGTCGAGGTAGGCGTACACGCGCACATCGGGGCCGAGCTTGGCAATGTTCGGCCGCAGGCCGGTGCGCTCGCGCAGCCGGTCGCAGATGCCGTCCTTGACGGTGAGCGTGGCGAACTTGAGGCTCTTGAGCGGACTGCGGGTAGCCACCAGGTCGACGCGCAGGGTCTGCGACGGAGCGAAGTATGTTTCCCAAGGCGTGGCGTGCGCCAAGGTATGCAGGTCCTTTTCTGTGGCGTAGGGGCCAGCGGCGATGCGCCACAGCACCCGGCTGGCCAGGCGCGAACCGAGGTTGACCCGGTAGGCCGACTCGAAGGGGCCGGCAAAAGCGACCCCCCCGCCCGCCTCGCGGGCCCCGGCGATGCCCAGTTCCGCCAGTTCCGCGACCAGGCCGGCCTCCAGCCCGCGCGGGCAGGGGGCGAAAAAATGTTCCGACACGGCGTCAGGCAGCGAGCGCGCGTTCGACGAAGTCGAGACGATCCTGGCCCCAGAAGAGTTCGCCTGCATAGACGTAGGTCGGCGCACCGAAGACCTGCAGGCCGATGGCTTCCGCCGTGTGGCGCGCGTAGGCTTCGGCGGTGGCGGTGTCGTGCGCGGCGTCGAGCAGGGCGCGCCCATCGAGCCCCGCGGATTGGGCGAGCGCGATCAGGGTGTCGCGGTCGGCAAGGTTCCTTTCCTCCGCCCACACGGCATGCAGCATGGCGCCGGCTAGCCGCATGGTGGCTTCGCCGCCTTGCGCGAGGCTGGCGGTGAGCATCAGGCTGGCGACGCCCGCATCGACCGGGAAATGCTTCGGCTCGATGTTCAGGGGCAGGCCGAGCGCGTCCCGCCAGCGGCGCAATTCCATCAGGCGGTAGGCCTGGCGTTGCGCGGGCCGCTGCTTGAGCGGCAGCCCGCCGGAGACGGGAAAGATCTTTCCATAATCCACCGGGCGCGGGCGTACCGTCGCACCGGCCTTGGCCGCGATCGCCGAAAAGCGCGCATGACCGAGATAGGTCCATGGCGACACGGGGGTGAAGTAATAGTCGATGGTCTTGGACATGAATGCCTTAGAAATCGGGTTTGAGAACGACCAGGAAGACCACGATGAACAGCACAGGGGCGGCCGGGATCTCGTTGAGCCAGCGGTAGAAGGTTTCCGAATGCCGGTTGCGGTCGTGCGCGAACTCGCGCAGCAGCAGGCCCAGGTAGATGTGATGCGCCACCAGGATCGCAACCAACGCCAGCTTGGCGTGCATCCACGCGCTGCCGGCGCCGATGCCGTATTGCAAGAACAGGGTCAGGCCGGGTACCAGGGCGAACACCGCCGATGGCGTCATGATGCCGTTGTACAGCCGTCTTTCCATGACCTTGAACCTGGCGATGCTGATCTCGTCCTTGGCGGCCACGTGATAGATGAACAGTCTTGGCAGGTAAAACAAGCCGGCAAACCAGGTGACGACGAAGATGATGTGCAGTGCCTTGATCCAGAGCATGCTGATCGGTGCGGTAGGTAGTGGGATGGTTTGGCGTGACGGACGCCCGCGCGGCTGCGGGGCGCGCGCGATGCCTCAGTCGGTTTCGCGCGACCGGTCCCACAGGTTGGGGGTCATGTCGCTCGAGTAGCCGGAGATGAATTCGCTCGCACTGCCCGAATCCGCGGCGAAAACATGGCGCCGCACCGCGCCGATGTTGGCGCCGTAGCAATGGATGCTGATCGAGACGCGATCGGCGGCCGCGTTGGAGACCACGTGGATGTCTCCCAGGGCAGGACTGACCAGATCGATGCCGCCCGGCGCCACCACATGCTCACCGGTCTGCTCGAGCTTTCCCTGCTTCGCGGCGAACTCGCGGCACATTTCCGACCCGCGCATCACGCCCACCATGCCCCAGGTCATGTGATCGTGGATCGGGGTCTTCTGTCCCGGCCCCCAGACGAAGCTCACCAACGAGAAGCGCTCGAACGGATCGCAATACAGGAGGTATTGCTGGTATTTCTGCGGGTTCGGCCGGGCGAAGGCGTCCGGCAGCCAGTCGTCATGGTCGATCAGGTCGGCCAACAGCGGCCTGGCCGCATCGAGCACCGACGCCTCCGTCTGATGCGATTCGACCACGCGGGTCATGGATTGGACGAAGGTGCGCAGGCGCGTGATGCTCATGATGAATTCCCGACTTGAAGGCTGGGATGGCGTAGAGAGGCGGGCACGAAACCGCCGGAACGCGAGGATACCCGAGATCAGGTCAGGCTTTGGCCAGACGCGTGCCGGCCAGCCTGTCGTGCAGGAACTGCCGGTCCCGGTCGGCTACGGCCCAGGCGAAATTCAGGCAGGCCAGCGGCACAACCGCGCATGCCGCGGCGACGGAAAACCGTGTCATTCCGTAGCCTGTGAGCAGCACGATCGCCTTGTAGGCGGCCAGCGCCGCCAGGGGACCGATCCAGGCCGCCGCATAGCGCGCCCAGCAGCGCGGCAGCGAAGGGCGCGACCCATCCGTGCTCACGACGCGAAACTTCCAGGTCTTCATGGGCAATGTCTGGCCGGATTTGCGCCAGCACAACACGAAATACAGGCCGACGGCGCCGAACACCGTGAACTGGAAACCGTAGTAAAGGGGCGATGCGGGGTCGCCCCTGAAGCGGGTCAGCGCCGAAAACAGGTAGGCCGAGATGAACACCACGCCGAAAAGCAGGATGAACTCATACACCATCGCCAGCAGGCGGCGCCGGATCGTCGGCGTCATGTCGGACGTGGCCATCACGGCCGGGCTGCGGAGCAGGGCGGGCTTTCCGGCGGCTAGTCGGCGCGAGCGCCGGCCGGCGAGAGCGTCGCCGGCACGGCCTGCACGATGGGGGCGGGCGGCGGCGCGGACGCCGCAGGTACCGGCAGCGGATTGGCGACAACGGGCGTTTCGACAGGTTTGGGAGCGACC
>CANGUJ010000122.1 GCA_947456845.1 Burkholderiales bacterium
CTGCGGGGGCGGCGCCGTCCTCACCCGCAATGGCAACTCCATGACCGCCCCACTGCTCTCCGTCAACGGCATCGAAGTCATCTACAACCACGTGATCCTGGTGCTGAAGGGCGTTTCCTTCAGCGTGCCGGAGCGCGGTATCGTCGCGCTCCTGGGCGGCAATGGCGCCGGCAAGACCACCACGCTGCGCGCGGTGTCGCGCCTGCTCAAGGGCGAGCGCGGCGAGGTGACCAAGGGCTACATCGAATACAAGGGCGAGCGCATCGACGGCCTCTCGACCTATGACCTGGTGCGCCGTGGTGTGGTGCAGGTGATGGAAGGGCGGCACTGCTTCGCCCACCTGTCGGTGGAGGAGAATCTGCTCACCGGCGCCTACACCCGCAACGCCTCGCGCGCCGAGGTCGAGGAGAGCCTGGAAAAGGTATACGCGTACTTTCCGCGCCTGAAGATGCGCCGCACCTCGCAATCCGGCTATACCTCCGGCGGCGAGCAGCAAATGACCGCCATCGGCCGCGCGCTGATGGCCAAGCCGTCGATGATCCTGCTGGACGAGCCCTCGATGGGGCTGGCACCGCAGATCGTCGAGGAGATCTTCGAGATCGTCAAGGATCTCAATGCCAAGGAAGGCGTGAGCTTTCTCCTGGCCGAACAGAACACCAACGTGGCGCTTCGCTACTCCAACTACGGCTACATCCTGGAGAACGGCCGCATCGTCATGGATGGCGAGGCGGCCTACCTCTCCACCAACGAGGACGTCAAGGAGTTCTACCTCGGCGTCTCCTCGGGCGAGCGCAAGAGCTTCCGCGACGCCAAGTTCTACAAGCGGCGCAAGCGCTGGCTGGCATAGACCTGATTCCGGGCCCCGCGAATGCGGGGCTCGCGGTTTTTGCAGCCCACCGAATGACCATCGCGCGACGAAGCGCGCCACCCCGAACGGGAGACATGATGACCGCCCTCTACGATGCCCTCGAAGGCCGTGCGCCGGCCGAGCGCGAAGCTGCCCTCATGCGCGCCCTCCCCTTGCAGGTGGCCAATGCGATGACCCATGCGCCGGGTTTCGCGGCGATCCTGGCGGGTGTCGACGCCGCCGCCGTCGATTCGCGCGCAGCCCTGGCGAGGCTGCCGGTGACGCGCAAGTCGGACCTGAAGGCGCTGCAGCACGCCGCCATGCCGTTCGGCGGACTCGCCACCCGGCGGCCCGGCATGATGCGCAAGGTCTTCATGTCGCCCGGCCCGATTTACGAGCCGGAGGGCCGGCGCGATGACTACTGGCGCTCGGCGCGCGCCATGCACGCCGCCGGCTTCCGCGAGGGCGACCTGCTGTTCAACACCTTCTCGTACCACCTGACGCCGGCCGGCAGCATGATCGAATCCGGCGCCATGAAGCTCGGCTGCGCCGTTATCCCCGCCGGCACCGGCAATACCGAGCAGCAGATCGAGGCCATCCTCGACCTGCAGCCCGGCGCCTATGTGGGCACGGCGGCTTTCCTGCGCATCCTGGTGGAGAAATTCATCGAACTGGGCAAGCCCTTCCCGATCGAGCGCGCCGTCACCGGCGGCGACGCGCTGCCGCCTTCCCTGCGCACCTGGCTGAAGGAGCATGGCTTGAAGCAGGTGCTGCAGTTCTACGGCACTGCCGATCTCGGCACCATCGCCTACGAGTCGGAGGCGCAGGAAGGCATGATCCTCGACGAGGACCTGATCCTCGAGATCGTCCGCCCAGGCACCGGCAACCCGGTCGCCGAAGGCGAGGTCGGCGAGATCGTCATCACCACCCTCAACCCGGACTATCCGCTGATTCGCTTCGGCACCGGCGACCTGTCCGCCGTGCTCCCGGGCCCGAGCCCGTGCGGCCGCACCAACACCCGCATCCGCGGCTGGATGGGGCGCGCCGACCAGACCACCAAGGTCAAGGGCATGTTCGTGCAGCCTGGCCATGTGGCGGAAGTCGTCAAGCGCCATCCGGGCGTGGACCGGGCGCGCCTGGTGATCGAGGGCGAGATGGCTAACGACCGCATGACCCTCAAGGTCGAGGTGGCCGACTGGACCATTCCCGGCCTGGCCGAGGCGATCGTGGCGACCATGCGCGATGTCACCAAGCTGCGCGGCGAGGTGCAATTCGTGACACCGGGCGAACTGCCCAACGACGGCCGCGTGATCGAGGACGCGCGCAAGTACGAGTAACGGGACTACGGTTCCCAAGGCTTTGCAGGGGCAGCGACGGTTCTTGCCACGACCAATCCGCAATTGCCCCGAATATGTGAACCACGAGCGTCCACCGGCGCTCAAGCAAGCAACTCGATGTGGATCTGTCGTTCCGTTTCCGTAGCGAGCAATTGCCGTATGTCGGAATCGAACGTCACCAGCTTGCAGTTTCGCTTGATAGCCAGGGCCAGCAGATAGGCGTCGGTGACCTGGCGGTGCCCCATCAGCCCGCCAGAGCATAGTCCCGCCACCTCCGCAATACCCATGTCCGCTGGAAAGAATGAATGATTGCTGTGAGCGAGGTTGCGCGACAACAGTTCCACCGCTTCGCGAGGGCCGACCAGCTTGCCGGAAAACGCCGGTTGCGAAACCACGCGCACAAAGGCGGCCTGTGTGAACGGCGTGGTCACCCACCCATGACGTGCATTCTTCCTGAACCAGGCCTGGATTTGCCCATGATGTTCATGTGCTGGCCATCCCAACGCGATCAACGTATTGGCGTCGAGCAGGTATCGACTCACGGCGATTCATTCAGCAGGCGCCTGACCTTGCTGGCGGAAATTGTTGGCGTGTCCGGCGGCAGATCAAACACCCAGACGCCATTGATTTCCTTCATTGGCATCTTGGCCTCGCTGCCACGCAAAATCAGTTCCGACACCGCTTGACCCAACTTGATCGCGCGGGCGCGCGCATATGCCTGGGCTGTCGCAAACGCATCGGCTTCCAGAGTGAGTGTGGTCCGCATGGAATGATGTTCTACCATTCGAGTGATTCTAAATTAGATCAAATGCATCAAAACGAAAATTGATGCAATCAATGGTTTCGCGCACCAGGAAACCGCCAGTAGCGGGGGTCAGACAGGTCGCCGCCGCGCCACAGCGACACCCACCAAGCCGAGCCCGGCCAACATCAGAACCACGCTGTGCGGCTCAGGTACTGGCGTCACATCGATCTGCATCGCGTTGTAGAAGGTCGACGCATTCCAATTCGCGCCACCATCATTCGAGATGCGGTAGCCGGCCAGCGTCTCGGCACCCACTGGCAGTGTCGAGCCCCCGGATTCCATAATGGTCCAGTGGGCCAGCGGTATGCCGAATTCGCTGTACTGCGTGGCGTCGTTCAGTCCGAACCAGTAGGTATTTCCACCCTGCAACAACACCAGGGCGGTGGCGTCCCAGGTGATGCGCTGGGCAGCAAACGGTGACTGGACTGGCTGCAAGGGGTGCAGCTCGATAATCCCCAGATCGGCGAGCAGGGCGCCCGGCCGGCCACCCGCGTCTGCAAAGATCGCTGCGCGCACCTGTTCGGCCTGCAGGTACTCGGGGGAATCGCTCGTGACCATCGCCAGCATCGCCGTAAAGCTGTTGAAGTGGTACGAAGTGCCCGAAGTAAGCGTCACACCCACAGCCTTGCGGATATCGTAGGTATCGGTCCACCTGATGTCGGTGGCGGGTACGGAATTCCATTCGTAGGGCCGCGCAGGCTGGGACAGATCATGGCCCATCAGCGTGGTGGTGGCCTGTGCGGTTACAGCGACCATGCCCAGGGCCAGCATGGTGACTAAGCGGACCAACGGGGGGACGTAACGGAATCGGCTCACGGTGAACTCCTTAAAGACCTCAGGGTATCCTTAGCAAGACGCCACACCTTGCGGCAGATCAAAAATCCTGTCATAGGGTTCTGTACGACACCGTGGCCGTCGCGCGGAGTGGCCCGACCAGATCGCCGCGCGGCTGATGAAATTGTTGATTGCGCGGATTGACGAACTTGCGCTGATGGCGGCGGCAGCCGCCGCCATCAGTGCACGCACCGTGCGGAAGTGGCCTATGCGCCTCGTCCAGGAAGGCTTTCTTTCGAGGTCTTTTGGATCGCAGTTCTAGACCGGCCAAAACACGTCCACCGTCGACGCCGACCTGAGCGAGTTGACTGAGCGCTTGCGGCGCCAGCATATGCCGATGCGTCGCATAGCCACTGTGGTTGGGCGCAGTGTGGCCACCATCAGTTGATTGTTGACGCCCCAGATTTCCTCAGTCTAACTCGCGCATTACCGCGTAGAGCTCGTTCTGCGCCTCGAAGCCGATGCCCGGCCGGTCAGACAGGTTGATCATGCCGTTTTCCACCTTGGCATCGTCGGCAAACCCCGCAAACACGCCGAACACGCCGGGATAGGCTTCACAGCCGCCAAGGCCGAAGCCGGCCACGATGGCCAGCGTCATCTGGTTGCCGCCATGCGGGAAAACCGCGCTGCGCTCCCAGCCATGCGCCTTGAGCATCTCGAGCGTGCGCGAAAACTGCACGATGCCGTAGGACTGCGGCACGTCGATCTGGACGATGTCGCTCTTCGGGCGCAGGCCGCCGAAGCGCACCAGATTTCGCACATCCTGGGTGGAGAAGAGGTTCTCGCCTGTGGCGATCGGCGGCGCATAGATCGCTGCCAATTCGGCCATCAGCGCATAGTCGAGCGGGTCGGTGGGTTCTTCAAACCAGCGCAGGTTGTAGGGCGCAAGGGCGCGCGCGTATTCGACCGAGCGTTCCGGTGTGAAGCCGGCGTTGGC
Organism: Burkholderiales bacterium; assembly: GCA_947456845.1. Lineage (GTDB taxonomy): Bacteria > Pseudomonadota > Gammaproteobacteria > Burkholderiales > JAEUOS01 > JAEUOS01. The sequence goes on from CANGUJ010000122.1 coordinate 4,761, forward strand.
ATCGACCGCGAGGCGCTCCGGCCCGCCGATCACCTTGATCGAGGCCTCCAGGCGCGCCAGGTCTTCCCCGAGCGGCGCGCCGCCCACCTTGACCTTCATGGTGGTGAAGCCCTGGTCCATGCGGGCGCGGATCTCGTCCTCCAGTTGCGCGATGCCCTTGCCGGGCGCGTACCAGCCGCCGCCCACATAGCAGGGCACTCGCGCCGCCGCCTGGCCGCCGCCATAGCGCTCGGCCAGCACCGCATGCAACGGCTTGTCGGCGATCTTGGCCACCGCGTCCCATACCGCGACCTCGATGGTGCCCACCGCCACCGAGCGTTCGGTATGGCCGCCCGGCTTCTCGCGCTGCATCATGCAGGCGAGCACCTTGGCCGGGTCGAGGTTGGCGCCGCTGGCGTCCTGCAGCGACTCCGGCGCGGCGTTCATGATGCGCGGGATCAGGCGGTCGCGCATCTGCGCGCCGCAGGCGTAGCGGCCGGTGGAATTGAAGGCGTAACCTACCACCGGCCTGCCGTGGCGCTTCACATCGGTGATCACCGCCACCACCGAGGTGGTCATCTCGCTGAAGTCGAATACGGCGTTGCGCAGCGTCGAGTTGATCGGCACGGCGATTTCGCGGATGGCGCGGATTTTCAAGAGCGTCTCTCCTGGGAATGTCGCGCCGGGCGGGCCGCGCGGCGCGGTTACTTGCGGCGCCGGTAGATGAGCTGCACCACCGCCATCGCCGCCGCCGGCACGGCGAAGAGCACGAAGGGCATCCGGTAGCTGCCGAAGGCGTCGTGCAGGATGGAAAAGGTGGGCGGATAGAACACCACGCCGAAGAACATCACGAACGTAGTGCCTCCTGAGACCACGCCCGCCATGCCGGCCGGGGCCAGGCGGGCGGTTTCGGAAATGAGCACGCCGTTCCAGCCCACCGCGGTGATGCCGAACACCAGGCAGACGGCCAGCACGCCCCAGACCGGCCAGGCCGGCCCGAAGGACGCAATGGCCACCGCGGTGGCCGCCATCGCCAGACCGAGCAGGCCCAGCACCGAGCCCGGCGCGCGCGAACGGTCCGCCACCCAGCCCCAGAAAATGCGCCCGGCGATGCCGCCGAAGTTGGCCATCGACAGGGCCAGGCCCGCCGCCACCAGGGTGTAGGCGAAATCGTCGATCAGGTAGGCGACGATATAGGTGAAAAAGGAAATCTGCAGGCCGGCATAGGCCAGCGCGGTGAAGACGATGCGCACCAGCGCCGGGTCGACGAAGATCAGGCGGAACGGCTGCGCCAGGGTGCGCGGCGCGATGCGGCGCGCCGGGTCGCGGTCGGCATCGAGTTCCTTGCGCGACAGCTGGGCGATCACGGCCATGGCCACGCATGTCGCCGCCACCACCAGCGCCGCGGCCCGCCAGCCGAGGGCGAGGATGATCGGCGGCAGGATCAGCCCCGCCAGCGCCGCGCCCACCGGGACGCCGGTCTGCTTGATCGAGAACATCAGCGCCATCATGTGCGGCGGGGTGGTGCGCGCCAGCACGTGCGACGAGGCCGGCGTGATCGGCCCGTAGCCCACCCCCAGCACCAGGGCCACCCAGGGCATCCAGGCCAGCGGCACCGCCGTCAGCAGCAGCATGGAAAGCGCGCAGAACAGCAGGCACACCTGCGAGACGCGGATCGAGCCGAAGCGCAGCACCAGCCCGCCGGCGGTGAGCGCGCTGAAGGCGGCGCCGATGTAGCTTGCGCCCACGAAGTAGCCGACCTGCGAGGGCTCGAAGCCGAGATCCCTGGCGGCATCCGGCGTGAGCACCGGCACCGTCAGGAGGGCGAACGACACCAGGGCCTGGATGCCGGTGGTGACTGCGAGGGTAAGGTAGGCGGAGGGCAAGGCGCGCGGGCGGGGAACGGGAGAGGCGGCCGCAAACGGCGCCCTTGAACGCCTGCCGCCTGACTGAAGTGCGCGCGGCCGGTGATGAGAACGCGCATGCTATTTTACCGCCCGTGCCCCTCAGACTCTTCATCACCGGCGCCTCGGGCGGCCTGGGCGCGGCGCTCGCCCGCGCGTATGCCGCCCCCGGCAACGTGGTCGCCCTCGCGGCACGCCGCCGGCACGAACTCGCCGCGGTGGCGGCCACCCTGCCGGGCACGGTCGTCACCTACCCGGTCGATGTCACCGATCCTGCCGCGCTGGCCGCGGCGGCGGCAGACTTCATGGCGCGTTTCGGCGCGCCCGACATCGTCATCGCCAATGCCGGCATTTCCGCCGGCACGCTGACCACGCATGCGGAAGACCTGGCCGCGTTCGAGCAGATCCTGCGCGTCAATGTCGTGGGCCTCGCCGCGACCTTCACGCCCTTCGCGGCGGCGATGTGCGCGCGCGGCGCCGGCAGCCTGGTGGGCATCGCGAGCGTCGCCGGCATTCGCGGCCTGCCGGGCTCCGGGGGCTACTGTGCCTCCAAGGCGGCCGCCATCGCCTACCTTGAGTCCCTGCGCGGCGAGATGCGTCCGCATGGGGTCAGGGTGATCAGCATCCTGCCCGGCTACATACGCACCGACCTGACGGCCCGGAATCCGTATCGCATGCCTTTCCTGCTGGAGCCCGATGACGCGGCGCGGCGCATCCGCCGCGTGGTCGACGCCGGCCGGGGTTATGCGGTGGTGCCCTGGCAGATGGGCCTGGTCGCGCGGTTGTTGCGCTTTCTCCCCAATGCGCTGTTCGACCGCGCCATCGCGGGCAAGGCGCGCAAGCCGCGCGCGGGTGGCGGGCAGCAAACGTGAGCCGCGGGCTTCAGCGCAGGCGGCCGACGTACTTCGGCCCGGATGCGGTGTCCTCCGGCGACGAGGGGCGGTCCGCGTCCAACGGCGCCTGTCCAGGCGCGCTGGGAGCGGCAAGGTCATCAGCCATCAAGCCGACCTTTTGGCGCAGTTTCAGCGTCAACAGCATGAGCTCCATGTTCTCGTCGCGCTCGGCATATTCTTCCGCGATGTCGAGCAGTCCCTTGGCGTATCCGCGCTCGGCGACGAACCGGGCCACCTCGACGCGGTTGCCGGTGATCTTTCGCAGTCCGAAGGCAAATCTCGAAAGCAGGATCAGGTCCTCGTTTGTCATGCAGAATTTCCTCCCACATCGATACCGCACCGGTGCGCTCGCAATGCGTCATGTATGCGTCGCCGCGGGTGCGACTGCCGACTCTGACTACGGTGGAGGGCCATGTTATAGCGCAAGCGCATGCGTGCGTCGATATCGCGGCGGCTGGAAATTTGTCAATTTTTCTGGGTGCGCTGGCGTTTCGCACACCGGTGCGCGGATGCGCTGCGTCGCAGATCGGTCGGGATGACGGGCGCGCCTCTTCCCTATGTCGACGCCGCCGGCATCGTTCACGACCGCGCGCGGGCCGATGCGCGCATCGCCTGCCTGGTGCCCTCGATCACGGAACTGGTCTGGGCCCTCGGGCTGGGACTGCAACTGGTGGCGCGCACCGGCTTCTGCATCCATCCGCGCCCCCAACTGGATGCCGTACCCAAGGTGGGCGGCACCAAGGATGTGAACCTGCGGCGCTTGCGTGAACTGGCGCCCACCCACCTGATCGTCAACATCGACGAGAACGAGAAGCCGCTGGTCGAGGCTGCGGCACGTTTTGTCCCGCATGTCATCGTCACCCACCCGAAGTCGCCGGAGGACAACGCCGGCCTGTATCGCCTGCTGGGCGGCATTTTCGCGCGCCAGGCGCAGGCCGAGACCCTGTGCGCCGCGCTGGACGAGGCCATGGCGTCGGCGCGCCTGGCCTGCGCCGCCTTGCCGCGCGAACGCGTGCTCTACCTCATCTGGAAGGACCCCTGGATGAGCGTTTCACGCGATACCTACATCTCGCGCACCCTCGCTGCGGTGGGCTGGGATACCGTGCCCGCCGAGTGCGCCCAACGCTATCCGGTGGTCGATCTCGCGCGCGTGGCGGCGGGCGCGGACCGGGTCCTGCTTTCCACCGAGCCGTTCAGCTTCGGCCCGGCCCATGTGGCGCAGTTGCAGGCCCTCGCAGCCGGCCGGCCGGTCACGCTCATCGACGGGGAAATGACCTCCTGGTACGGGCCGCGCGCGATCGAGGGTTTCCGTTATCTCGCGAAATTGCGACCTTCGTTGGTCTGAACCGAACATGCAAGGCGTCTCCGGCCGGTCGTGCCAACCGGGCCGGCGGGTTCGGCGTTATGATGGATACACAAGTCTGCGTGGGGGGTGCCATGGTCCGCCATCGAGCCGCACTGATCCTGCTTTTCCTGCTGTCGGGCGCCGCGCTGCCCGTAGCCGCCGGCACCGTCTACAAGTGGACCGACGGGCGCGGCGTGGTGAATTACTCCACGGCGCCGCCGCCCGAGGCGCAGCGGTTGGTGGTGGTCGACACCCGGCCCGCGGTGGCCACGGCCGGGGGTGTCAACGACGAGGAGGCACGCGCCTGGCGCGAGCAGCGCGCCCTCGCACTGGCGCGCGACAAGCGCGAACTCGAAGCCATGCGGCAACGGCGCGAAGCCGATCAGGCGCGCCAGGAGCAGTACCGCCATCAACTGGCGCTTGCGGGTCAGGCCGCCGGCAACGAGGAAGAACGCCGCCGCCTGGCGCGCGAGCAATGCCTGCGCGAGCGGCGCGTGGATTGCGATGCGCTGTCCCTGCAGGCCTACAACCCGTACTATCCCTACTACGCTCCGCAGATCGTCGCCCGCGCGCCTCGCCAGACCATA
>CANGUJ010000123.1 GCA_947456845.1 Burkholderiales bacterium
ATTCGCGCCGTGGCCGATGCGCTGGCCGTGCATGCGCCGGCCGGCACGGTGTGCCTGGTGCGGCTGCCGCTCGGCTGGAATGGCGCGTATCGCGACTTTCACCATCCGCTCGACTACCTCGGCGCCGATGGCGGCGGCGGCGTCGGGGCCGGGCCGGGCAATGTGGTGGGCGCTGCGCTGGCGCTGCGCGGCACCGGCCGCTTGGCCGTGGGCATCATCGGCGACGGCGATTTCCTGATGGCCAATACCGCCGTGTGGACCGCCGCGCATTACGGCCTGGGCATGCTGCTGGTGGTATGCAACAACCATTCGTTCTTCAATGACGAACTACACCAGGAACGGGTCGCAAAGGAGCGCTCCCGCCCGGTCGAGAACAAGTGGATCGGCCAGCGCATGAGCGAACCTGCGATCGACATCGCGCAGATGGCGGGCTCGATGGGCGCCGAGGCGATCGGCCCGGTCACCCGCGCGCAGGACCTGGGACCGGCGCTTGCGCGCGGCCTCGCCGCCGCCCGCGCAGGACGGGTGTGCGTGGTCGACGCGCGCGTCGCACCGGGCTACGATGCCAACATGAGCGGGACGCCGGCGCCTTCGCTGCACAAGCGCTGACGTCGCACGCACACCCACCGGACACAACCCGCCGTGATCGAAGTCGCGTGTTTTTACAGCCTCTCCTCTCCCTGGGCCTACTTCGCCGGGCCGCGCATGGTCGACATCGCGCGCCGCCACCATGCCAAGCTGGTCTTGAAGCCCTACGACTTCCAGGCGGTGGTCACGCAGACCGGCGGGGTGCCGCTGCGCACCCGCCCGGCGGCGCGCCGCACCTACCACGCGCTGGAGCTCGACCGCTGGCGCAAGTATCTCGGCATGCCGCTGAACCTTGCGCCCAGGCACTATCCGGAACAGGTGACCGACCCGGACTGGAACAAGCGCCCGGGCTGGATGGTCATCGCCGCGCAGGAGCGCGGCCTGGACGCGGCGCGCCTGTCGCATGCGCTGTTGCGCGCCCTGTGGGCCGAGGAGCGCGACACCGCGCAGCCCGAGGTGCGCATCGCCGTGGCCAATGAAAACGGGCTGGACGGCGTGGCGCTGCACGCGGCGGAAACTTCGCCTGCCGTGCAGGCGCTCTACAGGCAGTACAGCGACGAAGCGGTGGCGCAAGGCATTTTCGGCGCGCCCATCTTCGTGCTCGACGGTGAGCGCTTCTGGGGCCAGGACCGGCTGGACTTTCTGGACCGCGCGCTCGATGCCAAGCGCATGCGCGCAGGGCTGTAGTCGAGGCCGGGCGGCCGGTTAAAGGAAGCGTTGCGCCAGGTAGGGCGCCGGGTCGACGAATGGACGCTCCCCGCTGATGAGTTCGGCCAGCAGTCGCCCGGTCACCGGCCCCAGGGTGAAGCCCTGGTGCGCATGGCCGAAGTTGAACCACAGCCCGCGATGGCGCGGCGCCGCGCCGAGCACCGGCAGCATGTCGGCGGTGCAGGGCCGAGCGCCCAGCCAGGGTTCTACCTCGACCGGCCGGCCGAGGGCAACGATCTCGCGCGCGGATGCCTCGGCGCGCGCGAGTTGCACCGGGGTCGCCGGCGCATCCTGGCGCGCGAATTCCGCGCCGGTGGTGATGCGCAGGCCGCGGGCCATCGGCGCGAGCAGCGCGCCGCGCTCGACATCGAGCATCGGCAAGCCGGGCATGGCTTCACCGGCGTAATGGCGGTGATAGCCGCGCTTGACGAACAGCGGCAGACGGTAACCCAGACCCCGGACCAGCGCATCGGACCACGGCCCCAGCGCGATGACCGCGTGCGCTGCGCGCACCGCCTCGGGCGGTTGCCCGGGCGCGCCGGCATCGACCGCCCATCCGGCGCCCTCGCGGCGCAGGGTCATGGCGTCACCGATGGCGAAACGCCCGCCGCGCGACATGAACAGCCGGGCATAGCGGGCCACCAGTTCGCCTGGATCACGCACGCTCCAGGGGTCCTGCCAGTGCACGGCGCCGGCCAGCGGCTTCTTCAGGACCGGCAGAGCGGCAGCCAGCGCCGCGCTGTCGAGCAGGGCGCAAGCCAACCCGTGCTCGCGCGCAACCGTGGTTGCCAGTGCGGCCGCGGTGTCGAACACCGGGCCGGAGCGGTAGGCCTGCAGCCAGCCGGCCTTGTGCACCAGGTCGTCGGCGCCGGCCGGCCCGATCCACGCATCATGTTCGGTGAGGCAATGCACGATCAGGCGGCTGTAGGCGGCGACGACGCCGGCATAGCGCCGCGGCGCGCTCGCCGACCAGTACCGCCAAAGCGCAGGTGCGATGCGCCCCAGGGCCCCGAGGTGGTAGTGGGCGTCGTTGCTGATACCGGTGGCGATGCGCGCCAGCGTGACCACATCGCGCGGGAACGGGTAAGGCCGCACCGCCTCACGCTGGATGATGCCGGCGTTGCCGTAGGAAGTTTCGCGGCCAGGCTGCGCGCGGTCGACGAGCGTGACGGCATGGCCGCGCTGTTGCAGCGAGAGGGCGGTGGCCACCCCGACCATGCCCGCACCCAGAACGATGATGTCCATGGCAAGCCGTCAGGCGGGCTGCAGGAATGCCTGCTGCTGGCTGGCGCCGTGGTATTGGAACTCGGCCAGCACACCCAATTCGCCTACGCTCCAGTTTGAGGCGGGTTTGGCAAGGTGGCGGGCCAGCAACTGACTGATGGGTGGCATGACGGTGCAAGCGTTTCGGAAGGACGCCATCATGCCGCGCCGCGGCGCGCGGCACAAGGCTTGATACACGGCTTCAGTCCAGCGGCGCCGGTTGGTCCTTCGGCCTGCCACCGGCGAATTGCGCCACCGCCACGCCGGCCAGCGTGATGGCTGCACCGAGCATCTTCACCGCGCCGAAGCGCTCATCGGTGAACAGCCACGCAACCACCCCCGCCACCGGCGGCATGAGGTACTGGAGGGGGGCGGTGCGGGCCACGCCGCGTACCGCGTTGACCCATGCCCACAGCAGCCAGCCGATGAAGGCCGACATGATGATCGCCCACGCCAGACCCGCCCAGCCTGGCGCCGAGAGCGCGCCCCACGGTGCGTTGTATCCGGACGGCAGGGCGATGGCCAGCATGGGCAGGCCGCCCAGCAGCGTGGCGTAGGCCATGACTACCACTGCGCCGTGCTTCTCCACATGCGGCTTGGCCGCCACCGTGTAATAGGAAAACACCGAGGCCGCCAACAACAGGAACAGGTCGCCGCCGGTGGCGCGCCAGTGGCCGCCCAGGAGCTTGTCGGAGAGGAACACCAGCACGCCGACGAGCGCGATGGCCACCCCGATGACCTGCCAGCGCTGCAAATGCTCTACCCCCATCACCCGCAGGATGATGAGGGTGAAGATCGGCCCGCAGGCGAGGATCAGGGAACTGGAAAACGCGGTGGACCAGTGGATGCCCCAGGTGACCATGCCGATGTGCAGCACATGGCCGACAAAGCCCACCCAGGCCAGCCCCAGCAGGTCGCGCCGCGCCAGACGCGGCCAGTGCATCCCGAAGCGCCAGCAGAGCAATACGAGCGCGCACACCGGCATGAGGGCATAGCGCGCCACCAGGAAGCCGGGGGGCGAAAGTGTCGCGAAGTAGTACTTCTGCAACGAGAAATTGCAGCCCCACACCACGATGACGAACAGCGCCACCGCGAGCGAGATCGCCTCGCGCCGCGCGAGCACTTGCGATTGCGATTGCGCCTTCTCCAGTGCCTGGGCTTGCGAGGTGATCAAGGCGCGCTGGCCGGTTCGGGCCCCTTCACCGCGTGCGCGCTTGGAATACGCTTCACAGCAGGACCAGGTGTTCTTCCGTCGCACCCGCCACGGCCGTGGCGGGAATGCGCAGGTCGAAGGTCACGAAGCGGCCGCCGTTCTTCACCGCGAGGGCCAGGAGGTAGAGGTCGGTCAGCTGACGCGGGCTGTGCATGTGGCCATGCTGAAACCGGCTCTCTTCGAGGATGCTGATGTCATCGCTCCAGAAAGCGTGAAAGCCGGTATTGACGGAACCCCGCAGCATCGAGATCAGGACGGCCAGCGGTTGCGGCTGCCCGTAGCCGGGCTGGCTCATGATTCGCAGGCAACCATTTTGCGTAAGGGGACAGCTAGCCCAGCCGAAGCGCGCGTTGGTGTCGAACCAAGCCGCCGCGCGCTCGTGCAGGGCATGGTCGCGATCGTGCAACGCGATGAGCACGTTGACATCGAGCAACGCGCGCATCAAACCCCTTCTTGGTCGCGCAGGCGATCGATCAAGTCATTGCTGACGAGTGCGCCGCGCCGCGGCAGGGGATGGATGCCGTAGCTGGCCAATCGCTCGGAGGCGTGCGGAACCTCTTGCGCGCCGGATCCCGGCACGGCGCCCCCGCCGGCATTGCCTGCGAACGACCGCCGGGCCAGGTCACTGATGATCTGGCCGACGGATTTCTTCTCGCGGCGCGCAATTTCCTTGGCGGCGAACAGCACATCGTCGGCAATGTCTAGGGTGGTGCGCATGATGCAATGCGATTTGATGACAACGCATCATACATCAAACATCAAATTGCTTGGATCAATGACGGCGCGTACTTTCAATGCGCGCCAGCCGCTTCGAGCATTTTCACCATGGGGGCATAGCCGCGACCGCGCGCCAGACCCAGGGGCCGGGTGCCGTTGCGGTCCGCCAGGTTGAGATCCGCCTTGGCGTCGATCAGGTGCTTGAGCGTGGCCTGGTGATCGGCGCCGCCATCGCCCAGCACGATGGCCTCGATGACGGCGGTCCAGCCGAGGTTGTTCACGTGGTTGAGCGGCGCGCCGGCGCGAATGAGCTCGCGCACCACCTCGGCATGGCCGAGATGCGCTGCGGCTATGAGCGCCGTGCCGTCGTAGCGGCTGGTGATGTTGGTGGCCTTGCAGCCGATTTCCAGCGCCGCCTTGAGCGTGGGCAGGTCGTTGGCTACCGATGCGATGGTGACGATGTCGTAGCGGTCGTTTTCCAGCGCATTGGGATCGGCGCCGGCCGCCACCAGTGCCCGGATCGCGAGGATTTGCGAACGATAGGCGGCCACATGCAGCGCGGTGCGCTTGTAGCCGTCGCGCGCCTCCAACGGACTGCCTTGCGCGACTGCCGCCTTGATGGCTGCGACATCGCCGCGCGCGGCAGCGGCGAACAGACCCGTGTAGGACGACAGTTCGGCGTTGTGGGGAGGAACCTGGGCGGCGGCGGCCAGCGCGCCAGCGGCAAACGCAAGGGCAAAGACGATGCTGGAGATACGGGAAATCATGGGTCGGGGCGGGCAAACGGCAAGCGCAATGCCCGAAAGTAGCACGGCCCCGCGATCACGCGGCCGCGATGCCACCGAACCTGGTCCGCCTTCAGTCCGCCTTCAGTCCGTTCGCCTTGACGAACTGCGTCCAGTACGCGAGTTCGTTTCTGATGAGGGTGCCGAATTCCGTCTCGCCATTCGGCGCTGCGCTCACCATGCCGAGCACCGCGATCTTCTCGCGCACATCGGGCAGGGCCATCACGCGGGTAACCTCGCGGTTCCAGTGCGCCAGCACATCGGCCGGCGTACCGGCGGGCGCGACCACGCCTTCCCATTCGTGCATCTGCACGCCGGTAACGCCGAGTTCGGCGAGCGTGGATACCTCGGGCAGCGCGGCCAGCCGAGTCGGGCTGGTCACCGCCAGCGCGCGCAGGCGCCCCGCCTTGACCTGCGGCACCGCCACCGAGGTGGTGGCGAACATCGACGACACGTGTCCGCCCAGCAAGCCCTGCACGGCCTCGGCGGGCCCCTTGAAGGGCACATGTTGAAGTTCCAGTTTCGTGCCGGCCTTGAAGGATTCGCCGATCAGGTGCGCAGGCGAGCCGTTGCCGCCCGAGCCGAAGGTGATCTTGCCGGGCTGGGCGCGCGCGGCCTCGATGTATTCCTTGAGGTTTTGCACCGGTGTGGCGGTTGGCACCACCAGCACGTTATAGATCCACGCCAGGTTCGCGATCGGCGCGAAGCTGCCAACCGTGTCGTAGGGCACCTTGCCAAACAGGGCCGGCAGCACGGTATGGGTAAGGAACATGATGCCGACGGTGTAGCCGTCTGCCGGTGCCTTGGCCACCGCGTCCATGCCGATCATGCCGGTGGCGCCGGGGCGGTTTTCCACCACCACCGACTGCTTCCAGGCCTCGGAAAGCTTTTCGGCCAGGATGCGACCGAGCACATCCGGCGGGCTGCCTGGTGGCAAGGGCACGATGATCTTGACCGGACGGGCAGGATAGGTCTGCGCGTGAATCGGCAGGGCAGCGCTGGCGGCGGCAGCCGCGGCAAGCATGAATTGTCGACGTTGCATGGCGGGACTCTCCTGTCAGTGGATTGTGGCGGTCATGCGGCCGATGAAACGGGGGGCCCGAAGAAAACGCCGTAGTCGCGAGCGATCTTCACCACCTCCGCGGGGCTGGCCACGTTGTGGATGCGCCGGTAGAGCTCGACCAGCTTGCCGGCAGGCGCCGCCCAGAAAAGCGCCGACACCGGCTTGCCGGAGTTGTTGTAGAAGGCGTGCGGTATGCCGCGCGGCATGCGCACCAGGTCGCCGGTGGTGGCGGCGTTCTTGGCGCCGTCGAGCAGGAGGTCGATGCGCCCGTCGAGCACGAAGATGTATTCATCCTGCTCCGGGTGCACATGCGGCGGGACGAAGGTTTCTTCGGGGAACATGGCATGCCAGGCGAAGCTCTCGTCGGTGATCTGTTTGGGCGTGTAGACCTGGCCCATGATGTTCCATGACACCCCGTCCAGGCTGGTGTGGGCACGGGTGATATCAGGTGTTTCCATGGTCGACCTCTGCAGGAGCGGTTTTGGAGGCGGTTTCCGGCGCAGTTTCTGGATGGGTGAGCCGGTTGAGCGTGGGTTTGACCAGTGGATTGGTGGAAGCGAAGCGCGGCTTGAACCCCTTGCGCGCCTGGGCCAGGTCTTCCTCGTCCCAGTAACCGATCAGGATGCCCCCCTCGCTGATGCGCGGCTGTATTTCAATGGATTCGATGGCGCCGTCTGCCACGGTGACGCGCTGGCGCGGCTGGCGTGCCCACTTGAATAGCGCTTCGTGCAGGCGCGCGCGCGTAGCCGCATGTTCGGGTGCCTCGGATGCGCCGACATCATGAAACTCGTCGGGATCAGTCGCGAGGTCGAACAGCATGGGCCGGTAATTCTCGAAGAGCACGTATTTCCAGCGACCGTCGAAGATCATGCGCATCCAGGCATCGCGTGGCTTGACCTGCAACTCGATGCGCGAATCCTGGAATGAGAAGTCGTATTCGCACACCACGGCCTGGCGCCAGTCGCGCGGCTGCTCGCCGAATAGGAGCGGCCGCAGTGACAGGCCATCGAGCACATGCGGCACCGCTGCACCGCCATAGACCTCGAGCAGTGTAGGCACGATGTCGACCGATTCGACCAGCGCCTGCGAGCGCGTGCCGCGCGTGGCGTCGGCGCGTTCGTCGGGGTCGTAGATGATGAGCGGCAGCTTGACCACAGGCTCGTGGAACAGGTCCTTCTCGCCCATCCAGTGGTCGCCCAGATAGTCGCCATGATCGCTGGTGAATACGATCATGGTGTTGTCCATCAGCTCGTGATCCCGCATGTAGGCGAACAACACGCCGAGCTGGTCGTCGATCTGCTTGATGAGCCCCATGTAGCCGGGCATCACAGCCTCGCGCACGCCGGGCTTGCTGAAAGTTTGCGACACCCGGTGGTTCATCATGGCCGCGTAGACCGGATGGGGATTGTCGCGCTCGGCGGCGTTGCGCACCACCGGCAGGGCGTCCTCCGCCTTGTACATCGAGGCATACGGTTCGGGGACGATGTAGGGCCAGTGCGGCTTGATGTAACTCAGGTGCAAAACCCAGGGCTGCGGGCCAGCCTCGGCCATGAAATCGATGGCGCGGCGCGTTATGTAAGGCGTCTCGGAATGTTCGTCGGGGATGCGCGCGGGCCGGTTGCTGTACTTGAGGAACCAGCCGGAACGCAGCCTGCCGTCTTCATCGGTGGTGGAGTTCGCCCACGTTTCCCAGGGGTTGTCGCCGCCATAGCCGTTACGGCGCAGGTAGTCGTTATAGGCCGGGTCCGGATCATGGCCGGAGTAGGGGTGGATGCCGTCGTCCCGCTCGTAGGGGTCGAACCCGCACTCGCTGATGCGCACGCCGATGAGCGATTTGGGATCTATCCCCAAGCGCGACATGCCGGCCATGTCGGCACGCATGTGGGTCTTGCCCACCAGCACCGATCGCACACCGAGCGGACGCAGGTGGTCGCCGAGCGTCATCTCGCCAGCCTTGAGCGGTACGAAATTCCAGCTTGCGCCATGCGCGTGCACATAGCGGCCGGTGTAGTAGCTCATGCGCGACGGGCCACACACCGGCGAATTGACATAGGCACGGTCGAAGATCACGCCCTTGGCGGCCAGCGCATCGAGGTTGGGCGTGTGCAGCCGCGGGTGCCCGAAGCACGAAAGGTGATCGGCGCGCAGCTGGTCGCACATGATGAACAGCACGTTCTTGACACGGCGGGCCATGCGTAAGGCTCCTTCGATAAACAAACGGAATCGTCTTGCGATGACCGCCATAGAATCGTAGAGCAAAGTTTCGGAGACCGGCGACCCGCGTGGTTATATGTATTACCATTAGTTATCGCATTGCTTTCTGCCGAACAAACTATCGCGTATGCGCCTGCAGCAGCTGCAACTCCTGTTGAACTTGGCCTCGGAGGGCAGCCTGCGCGCGGCAGCGGTGCGCATGAACCTGACGCAACCCGCACTTACCAAGGCGCTGCGCTCTCTGGAAGAGGAATTCGGCGCGCCTCTGGTGCAGCGGCTGCCCAAGGGCGTACGGCTCACCGCGATAGGCGAGCAGGTAGCCTCGCACGCTGCCCGTGCGTTGCGCGAAATCGAGCGCGCCCGCGAAGACGTGGCCTGGCATCTGCAGGACACCCAGGGCAGCGTGACCCTGGGTGTTTCGCCAGTTGCTGGCACGCTTCTTACCCCGGGCACGGTGATGCGCTACCAGGCGCGCTGGCCGCGGGTTCGCATACACGTAGTCGACACCTTGTATCCGCGCTCGCTGCAACTCGTACGCGCTGGCGAGGTCGACATTGCCGTTGGCCCGCTACCGGTGGAAGGCACCGGACGCGACGTAGTGGCCCACCCGCTGATGCTAAGCCAGGACGTGGTGGCGGCGCGCGAGGGCCATCCACTCGCAAAAGCGCGGCGCGTGGCCGATCTGGCCGGCGCGCGCTGGATCCTGATGGGGCCGCGCGGCGGGCCGGGCGACCCGCGCCACCTCAAGTTGCCCGCGCGTGGCCTTCCCGAGCCGGATGTCACCTTGACTAGCGAGTCGTTTCCTACCTTGCTGGCGCTGATGCAAAGCATGGACCTGGTGG
>CANGUJ010000124.1 GCA_947456845.1 Burkholderiales bacterium
AACTGCTGGCCGCCTGGATGGCCGCCGCCGATGCCCTGCCGGTGCACGACCTGCTCGACCGCATTTATCACCAGGCCGAGGTGCGCGAGCGTTACGCGCAGCGCGTTCCTGCGGCGATGGCGGGGCGGGTGCTGGCCAACCTGGACGCCTTCATCGGCCTGGCGCTGGCGCAGGACGCCGGCCGCTTTCCCTCCCTGATGCGCTTTATGGAGGAACTGCGGGCGGCGAGCCGCGGCCCCGAGGAAGAGGCGCCCGACGAAGGCGATGCCGGCGCCGACGCGGCCGGCAACGCCATCCGCATGATGACCGTGCATGGCGCCAAGGGGCTGGAAGCGCCGATCGTCTGCCTGGTCGATGCCAACGCCGCCGCCGGCCCCGCAGAGACTTATGAACCCCTGATCGATTGGCCGCCCGGCGCGGACGCGCCGGCGCACTTTTCCATGCTGACGGTCAAAGACGAGATCGGTGCCGGACGCGAAGCGGTGCAGCGCATCAACCTGGAGGCGGCCGACCGCGAGGAGCTGAACCTTCTATACGTGGCCATGACCCGCGCCCGGCAGAGCCTGATCGTAAGCGGATCGGAGAACCGCCAGGCCAACCCCGCCAGCGCCTGGCAGCTGATTCATGCCGCCGTGGTGGCACAGCATGCCGTCCGGGGCCTTGCAGCGTCCGATATCAGCCACGGCCCCTGCGCATGGGGTGCGCTGGCGTTCGGCGCGGCGGCTGAGTCGGCGGGCGAAAACCATGCGCAGATGCCCTGCACGCCCGCGGTGCCGCCCACGCCCGTCGGCGTGCGCCGTGCGGCCGCCACGCCCCAGCAGATCGAGGGGGTCGCCCTGCATGGCATCCTGCAGTGGCTGGCGCAAGCGCGCGACGAGCGCTTGAGCGCGCCGGATGATGCGGTTCTGGCACGCCGTACCGGCCTGCCGGCGGATACCATCGCCCGCCTGCGGCCGCGCGCGGAGGCGGTGTTCACGGAAGCTTCGCTGGCGCGCTTCTTCGACCCCGCGGAGTATGCAAGCGCCCGCAATGAATTCGAGCTCGTCAGCCTTGCCGGCACGCGCAGGCTGGACCGCGTGGTGGAGTTCGACGCCGAGGTCTGGGTGCTGGATTACAAGCGCACGCTGGGTGGCGACCTCGCGGATTACTCGGCCCAGATGAATGATTACATTGCGCTCCTGCGCCCTCTGCATGCGGGCAAGCGAGTGCGCGGCGCGCTGATCGATCTCTCTGAACTTGCGCTGCTCGAAGTCGGTTGAAACCGATACAGCCGCGCGGCCCAGGCGGCGATATGCGCTGTCCTGCGCAATGGGAGACAATCTTTGCCTGGCGGCATGCTGCGGGCGCCATGATGGCGCAGGCAATTCGACTGTTTTTTCACTCCTGGAGACGGATCATGAAAAAGCGCGCGATCACGGCACTATTGTTGGTATCTGCCCTGTTTTCTTCTGGGGGCGCAGTCAGCCAGACCTATCCGAACCGCCCGGTGCGCATCGTGGTGCCGTTTGCCGCAGGCAGCGCGACCGACATCGCCGCGCGCCTGGTCGCCGACGAACTGCGCGTCGCGTTAGACCAAAGCTTCACCATCGACAACAAGCCGGGTGCCTCCGCGCGCATCGGGGCCGAGGCGGCGGCCAAGGCGGCGCCGGACGGGTACACGCTCCTCGTGACCACCAACACCACGCATTCGGCCAATCCGCACCTGTTCAGGAAGCTGAACTACGACCCGCTCAGGGACTTCGCGCCGGTGGCCGGCATCATGACCATTCCGGTGATCGTTGCGGTCAATCCCAAGCTGCCGGTGAACAATCTGGCCGAACTGATCGCCTATGCCAAGGCGCGTCCGGGCCGGGTGTCGTACGGCTATGGCAACAGCATCGGCCAGGTGACCGGCGCGGCTTTCGCCAAGGCCGCCGGCATCGAGGTGATCGCGACCCCCTACAAGAGTTCGCCGCAGGCGATGACCGACCTGATCGGTGAACAGATCACCTATGCGGTGACCGACATGGCGGCCGGGCAGGCGCTGGTCAATTCCGGCAAGTTGCGCGCGCTCGCGGTCTCGAGCGAGAAGCGCTTCGGCCAGATGCCGGCGCTGCCGACCATGTCCGAAACCCCCGCCCTGGCGGGTTTCGAGCTGGTGGCCTGGGTGGCGATGTTCGCCCCGGCCGGCACGGCGCCGGAGATCGTCGCCCGACTCAGCGCCGAGGTGCGCAAGTCGCTCGCCAAGACGGACATCCGCGAGCGTATCGCCAGCTTTTCGGCCGACGTGATGCCCAGCGCGCCGGACGAACTGGCCGGGTTCGTGCGCGCCCAGCTGGTGAGCTGGGGCAAGCGCATCAGGGACGCCGGCATCGAGCCTGAATAGGCCGGGCCGACCGCTGCGGGCCTCAACCGCGGATTCTGAGCACCACCCGCCCGACCGTCTGGCGCGCCACCAACGCGTCGAAGGCGTCGATGTAGGACGCCAGCGGCCAGGTGGCCGACGTCACCGGCCTGAAATCGCCCGCGACGATGCCCTCGCACAGGGCGGCCATGAGCACGCGCAGGCGCTCGGCGAAGCGCCTGCGCTCGTCACCCGGCGTCCAGCCAAGATAGAGGCCGAAGTTGAAGCCGATCACGTCGATGTTCTTCACCAGCAGGAGGTTGGCGGGAATCTGCGGCACGCTGCCGCTGGCGAAGCCGATGACCACGATTTTCCCTTCCGGCGCGACGCAGCGCAGGGCCGCGTCGAACATCGCGCCGCCCACCGGGTCGAAGGCGATGTCGACGCCACGCCCGCCGCTGCGCGCCTTGATGGCGCGGCCAATGTCAGGGGTGTCGTTGAGGATGCCTTCGTGGGCACCGTGTGCCCGGGCCAGCGCCAGCCGCTCGGGGGTGCGCGCCACCGCGATCACATGCGCCCCGGCCTGCGCGGCGACCTCGACAGCCGGGATGCCGACGCCCCCGGCGGCGCCGAACACCAGCACCCGATGCCCGGGCGCGATGGCCGCGCGCCAATGGAGGGAGGCGTAGGCGGTGCCATAGGTACCCGGAATCGAGCACGCCGCCGACAGGTCGATCGCGTCGGGCACCTGCCACACCGTTTCCGCGGTGGCGATGGCCTCCTCGCCGAAACCGCCCCAGTCGAGCATCGCGGCGACCCGGTCCCCGACCCGGAAGCCCGCGACATCGGGCGCGACCTCGCTGACGATGCCCGACACCTCGGTGCCCGGCACGAACGGCAGCGGCGGCCTGCGCTGGTACTTGCCGGCCACCACCAGCACCTGTCCCAGTGTGATGGTGGCGTAATGCACGGCGATGCGCACACAGCCGTCACGCAGCGCGGGGGCCTCCACATCGGTGTATTCGAGGGCCTTGTAGCCGCCCCAGTGGGTGCAATAAAGGGCTTTCATGCGCGGCAGGTCTCCTCGGGCAGGCTTGCGCGCGGTCATGCGGGGCGCGCATGTTTCGCAGAGCGATAGCGGTACCACGGCAGCGCGCGCGTCAGCGAGACCACCGCGCCGGGCGCGCCCAGCGAATAGCCGGGCAGCGCCGCCGCGTCGGCGCGCCATTGTGCGCTTGCCAGGATTTTCACCAGCGAGGCCACCGCGGGGTGGTCCAGCGTTTCCTTGAGGCATGCCAGGTAGTAGTGCTCGGTAATGAGCGGAACGAAATCCAGGCCGTAGCGCAGGGCCGCGGCCTCGATGCCGAAGCCGGTGTCGGCCGCGCCGGAGGCGACTGCCGTGGCCACCGCCAGGTGGGTCGATTCCTCGTTGGCGAACCCCGTCACGCGCTCCGCGTCGACGCCTTGCGCGGCGAACAACTGCTCGATTTCCACGCGGGTGCCCGAACCGCGCTGGCGGTTGATGAAGCGGATGTCCGGGCGCATCAGGTCGGCCAAGCCGCGGATGCCCTTGGGGTTGCGGCGGGCCACCATCAAGCCCTGGCGGCGACCGGCGAAATCGATCAGCTTGTGCCGGCCCGGCACCAGGTGGCGCTTGAACGCCTTGGCCGTGACAGAAGCGGGGCCGTGGTCGTCGCTGACATGGAAGCCCGCCAAGAGGCAGCTACCGGCCGACAACGCCGCCAGCGCGTCCAGGCTGCCGCTGTACTGCAGGTCGAGATGCACGCCGTTGCTGGCGAGCCGCTCCTTGAGCAGGGGCAGGGCTAGGTCGTGGCTGGCCTGCGCTGTCAACACGTGGGCGTGGTCATCGAAGGCGACGGCGAAGGCACTTTCAAGCTCGGATGCGAGGCTCTGGATCTGCGGCCCGATGCGCGCCCGCGCGTGCTCTTCGGCCCACACCAGCTTTTCGCCGAACGGGGTCAGGCGTGCCCGGCGGCCTTTTTCCCAGACGATCAGCGGGTGCTGGAGTTCGGTCTCCCAGCGTTTCAATTCGCCCCATACATGGCGATAGGAGTAGTCCATGCTCCTGGCGGCCTTGCCTATGGAGCCGGTACGCCGGATCGCCGAAAGCAGTGCGAAGAGCGGATTGTCCAGGTGCGCGGCGCCACCGCCCGCGGCATCCTTGGACCGGCTGAAACTGTAGTCAAGCTTGATACGCAACATATGCAAGTTGTTTCATATTGGGCGAATCAGACGCCACGGCTACCATTGTGACCTACGCATCGCGCATTGCGTAAGCCTTGCAGGCGAACGCGACTTATCCGCAATTTCCCCCGGAACCAAGCATATTGAACTGGATCGGCGAAAGCCTCCATGGCGCGGTCGCGCTCGCCACCGCCGGCGATGCGCGGCTTTGGGCCATCATTTTCCTGAGCCTGCAGGTAAGCCTGACAGCAGTGGCACTGGCGGCAGTGGCGGGTTGCCTTGCCGGAGCCGCGGTCGCGGTCGGGCGCTTTCCCGGACGGCGCCTGGCGATCGTGTTGCTCAACGCGGCCATGGGCTTGCCTCCGGTGGTGGTGGGCCTGGTGGTCTACCTGCTGCTCTCGCGCGCCGGCCCGCTGGGCTCCATGGGGCTGTTGTTCACACCCGGTGCAATGGTGATTGCGCAATTCCTGCTCATCGCGCCGATCATCGCCGCCCTCTCGCGCCAGGTCATCGAGGACGCCTGGCGCGAGTATGAGGAGCAACTGCGCTCGCTCGGCGTATCCGGTCTGGGCGCGGCGCTGACGCTCATCTGGGACACGCGATTTTCGCTGGTCACGGTGTTGCTGGCCGGGTTGGGGCGTGCCATGGCCGAGGTCGGCGCGGTAATGATCGTCGGTGGCAACATCGACGGGGTCACGCGGGTCATGACCACCGCCATTGCGCTGGAAACCAGCAAGGGCGACCTGCCGCTGGCGCTGGCGCTGGGCCTGATCCTGCTGGCCATCGTGCTGGGCTTGAACGGCCTCGCCTACGCCGTACGTGAATGGTCGGTGCGGCGCTATGGCTGAAAGCGACGAACTGGTGCGGCTGATCGGGCTGCAATTCGAGGGACGCGGCCATCGCGCGCTCGACGGAATTGATACGGTGTTGCCGCGCAAGCGTGTCGCCATCCTGGGACCCAACGGCGCCGGCAAGAGTGTCCTGCTGCGGGTGATGCACGGCCTGCTCAAGCCCAGCGCCGGGGTCGTGGCGTGGGCCCATGTCAACACACATGCGCCACGGGTTGCGATGGTGTTCCAGCGCCCTGTCCTGTTGCGCCGCTCGGTGGAAGACAACGTCATCTACGCCTTGCGGCAAAGCGCACGGCACCGTCACGAGCCGGCGGCACGCCTGCGTGACCGGGCACAACTGGCCTTGGCCGGCGTCGGCCTTGCCCACCTGAGCGGGCGGCCGGGGCGCGTGCTATCAGGCGGGGAGCAGCAGCGGGTCGCGCTGGCGCGCGCATGGTCGCTCGAACCCGATGTCCTGCTGCTCGACGAACCGACCGCCAGCCTGGATCCCGGCGCCACCCGCGCGGTGGAAGGGATCATCCACGAGATCGCCGCCTCAGGTGTCGCCATCGTGCTGGTGACGCACCACCGCGGCATCGCCAAGCGCTTCGCCGAACACATCGTATTCATGGACCGCGGCCGCATCGCCGAGGAGTCCGTCGCCCCCCAGTTTTTTTCCGCGCCTGCCAGCGAGCCGGCACGGGCTTATCTTGAAGGAGACCTCGCATGACCTTTATCCGTCGTAGTTTCATCGCCAGCACGCTGGCGGCAGTACTGGGTGCGGCAAGCCTTGGCGCCGCCGCGCAGGACCAATTCATCGTCGTGGCGTCCACCACGTCCACCGAGCAAAGCGGCTTGTTCGGCCATCTCCTGCCGGTCTTTGAAAAGAAGACCGGGATCAAGGTGCGGGTGGTGGCGGTGGGCACCGGCCAGGCGCTCGACCAGGGGCGCCGTGGCGATGCCGACGTGGTGTTCGTGCACGACAAGCCGGCCGAGGAGAAGTTCGTCGCCGACGGTTTCGGCGGGCCGCGTCTTGAGGTGATGTACAACGACTTTGTATTGGTCGGACCGAAGGTCGATCCGGCCAAGGCGGGCGGCAAGGACATTCTCGAAGGCCTGAAGAAGATCGAGGCGGCCAAGGCCGCATTTGTTTCGCGCGCCGACAAGAGCGGTACCCATGCGGCGGAAGTGCGCTACTGGCGGGCCGCGGGACTGGAAATCGACAAGGTCAAGGGGAGTTGGTATCGCGAGACCGGCTCCGGCATGGGGCCGGCGCTCAATACCGCCTCTTCCATGGACGCCTACATCCTGGCTGACCGCGGCACCTGGCTCTCGTTCAAGAACCGCGCCAACCTCGACATCGTGGTGCAGGGCGATACCCGCCTGTTCAACCAGTACGGCGTGATGCTGGTGAACCCGGCCAGGCATCCGCATGTGAAAAAGGACCTCGGCCAGGCCTTCATCGACTGGCTGGTCTCGGCAGAAGGGCAGCAAACCATCGCGGCCTACAAGATCGGTGGCGAGCAATTGTTCTTCCCGAACGCCAAGCGATGAGCCGGCGTCTTGCCACCGTATTGTTGCTGATCATGTCGGCAGGTGCGATGGCGCAGGAAAGTGTGAAGGTGTATTCCGCCGGCAGCCTGCGCGAGGCGATGGGGGCGGTTGGGCGTGCGTTCCAGGCGGCGGGCGGCGCGCGGGTCGAACTTACGTTTGGCGCGTCGGGCCTGCTGCGCGACCGCCTGGCGGGCGGCGAGGTGGCTGATGTCTTCGCTTCAGCCAACACCGCGCATCCGCAGGCCCTGGTGGCGGCTGGCCGGGCGATTGATGCGCGGCCCTTCGCGAAGAACCGCCTGTACGCGCTTGCGCAGGCCAACGTGGCGCTGACACCCGAGTCCCTGCTCAAGGTCCTGCTTGATCCGGCGGTCCGGCTGGCGACGTCCACGCCCAAGGCCGACCCGGCCGGTGACTACGCCTGGATGCTGTTTGAACGCGCTGAGCGCATCGAAGCGGGTGCACAAGCGCGCTTGGCCGCAAAGGCCAACCAGCTGGTGGGCGGGCCCAACTCGCCGGCCACTCCGGCGGGGCGGACCGCCTACGGCCACCTGATGGAGCAGGGGGCGGCAGACGTGTTCCTTACCTACTGCACCAACGCGGTACTCGCCCGCAAGGAAGTGCCGGCCCTGCAAAGCATCGACGTCCCGCCGGCGCTGGCGGTAGAGGCAACGTATGGTGTGGCCCTGCTCGAGCAGGAAGGCACGCGTTTTCGGGATTTCCTCCTCTCGCCGGCGGGGCAGGCGATCCTGGTTGAACAGGGGTTTGCGATCGCCCGATAGTGACGTGGCCGGTCCCGTGAGGAAATCGGGCGCCCGGGATCGGGTAATCTTGCACCTTCGGCCATTGTCAAACGCCGGATCCGCCTCCAAATAGGGAGAGATTGCGTCCGCCGCCGCGTTTCGGGCCGGGCGAGGCGGTCGTGCCGCATTCGGTATTGACGATGCGTGCCGACCGACGCCATTGCGCCGACCACCCGGGAACCCCATGAAGGATTACTACCGCATTTTCGGCCTGCCGCCCTCGGCGACGCTGACCGAAATAAAGAACACCTATCGGAAAAAGGCGTCCGCGCTGCACCCCGACCGCAACCCGGATGCGTCGGCGCAGGCTGACTTCCAGGAACTGCAGGAAGCCTACGAGGTGCTGTCCGACACGGACAAGCGACGTGCCTATGACGACAACCGCCGGCGCAGCCTGATCGAAAACCCGCTCGAGACCGCACGCGAGATGTGGAGCGCCTACCTGAAAGCATCCTTGCGATGAAACTGTCACGCTTCTTCAACGAGTTGTCCTCCACCTATGCCTACGAGATCGAGGACCTTACCTACGATTCTGGCGGCGATGATGTGCTCAAGAAGCGCCTGAAGGAAAAGCGCAGCCAGTTCGGTGACCTGCTGATGATGGCCGGCACCGACCCGACCATGGTGGCACCGGCCCTGCATGGCGGCCTGCGCTTTTCCGAACCGGCATTGCTGGAAAAGCTGGTGGGGGCCCAGCCGGACGAATTTCCAGAATGGGCGGCGGTGGCTGCGACGATCGAGTTCGAACCCTGGGCCGAGGTGCTGGTCAAGCGTGCCCTCCAGGAAGACGAGGGCGAGCAGTTCATGCTCATCGCCGCCGGGCTCGAGTTCATCCTTGCGCGCATGGGCACCGCCGGCGCCAGCGGCTCCGATGACCGTGCGGCCGACGAAGCCGAAGCGGGCGCCGATGACGATGGTGAGGATGATCTCGGCGACGCCGGCGAAGACTGGCTGGGCGAGCAGGGTTTCGACCGCCGCAGCTGATCGCGCATAGACCAAGTTTTACCGAGGACCACGCACATGTCGCATCCCGCAGTCATCAAGGCCACCGCGCTGATCCGCAGCGGTGACATCAGCGCGGCTGAATCCGCGTTATCCGAACTGGTTGAAACCGAAGGCGACACCGCGCTGGTCGCGGTGCTCGACGAACTGCCGCCCAAGGACCTGCTGGCCATCATCCGCGAATACGACTCCTCAAAGCCATCGGTGGTGAACCTGCTGGTCACGCCAAAGCAGTTTGCCGACGCGGTCATCATGGAGCGTCTGTATGCGGAGCGCAACCGTGACCGCCTGCGCTCGATGATCAACTCGGTGATCTACCGCGACGACGTCGAACCCGACGAATTCATCGCCGCGTTAGCCGAGAAGGATCTCGGCCTGGAAGTGCTGGCCGACTACCTCGACGAGCGCTTCGACGAAGTGTCCGTCTTCAAGGACTACGCCCATTTCGTGGTTCCCGACGAGGAGCGCACGCCCAAGGACGAGGAGGACGACGCCGTGCGCGAGGACCAGTTCGAGCTGCCCAAGGGCGGTGTCACGCTCGACGAGGTGAGCGATTCCGACTGGATGGAACTGACCTGGCGCCTGGCGCATAACCACCCGGACGAGTTCTTCCACGTCTACCAGATCCTCGCCGCCCGCGCCCGTGCCGCCGAACAGGCGCCGGTGGT
>CANGUJ010000125.1 GCA_947456845.1 Burkholderiales bacterium
GGCAAGATCGTCGTCACCGCGCCGGCGCGCAGCACTTCGAGGATGGGAAGGGAGTCGGTTTCGGACATGGGCCGGCGGGCCGGGCCGACCGCGCTTGCGGCCAGCGCGAATCGCGTGCTTTCCTTTTGTGAGTCAGCGCGCGTCCGGTATGGGGCGCGGAGGCGGGACCGTTCAAGGGAGTGTAGCAAATGGCCCCGTCGTTAAAATGGTGCACTTAGGCTTGGCGCCACCACCAGGCGCAGGGCATCACCGCGTACCCTTACCTGCACCTCCAGGCAAATGCTCGACGAAAAGGCAATAGCAGCGGCCATGGCGCCGGCGGCAAGACGCCGCTTCGACGTGCATGTGGTGCCCACCACCGGTTCGACCAATACGGACCTGATGGCGCTGGCAGGCAGCCTGCCGGCGGGTTACGTGCTGGCGGCGGAATCCCAGACCGCCGGCCGCGGGCGCCGCGGACGCACCTGGGTTTCCCGTCCCGGCGCGAGCCTGACTTTCTCGCTGCTGTGGAAGTTCGGTCCCGCCGCGCGCACATCGGGCTTGAGCCTCGCTGTCGGTTTGGGCGTGGCTCAGGCGCTCGACCGATGCGGCGTCACCGGGGTCATGCTGAAGTGGCCCAACGACCTGCTGGTCGACCTCCCCGGCGGATGGGCCAAGCTGGGCGGCGTCCTGATCGAGATGATCACAGGCCCCGCAGGGGCGATGACGGTGATCATCGGCATCGGCCTGAACATCCGGCCGGTCGGTGCCGATGCGGTGGCGGGGCAGGACATTGCCAGTCTGGGCGCGCTCGGTTGGGTGGGGTCGCGCAACACGGTGCTGGCTTTGCTGCTGGAGGAGTTGCTCGGTGTACTGGATGGCTTCGAAACCGGCGGTTTCGCCCCGTTTGCCGCCGCCTGGAACGCCCGGCATGCCTTCCGCGACCGGCAGGTGACCGTGAGCGGCATGGAGGGCGGCGCCATCGCGGGGATCGCCGCAGGGGTGCAGCCCGACGGCGCGCTCGCGCTCCATACCGATGCCGGCCTGATGCGCATCATCAGCGGCGACGTATCGTTGCGCGCGGGACCGCTTTCGCCGGGCGACGATTCCTAAAAGAAGAGGCGGTCATCCCGCTGGAAGTACCCCAATCGCCGGGCCTTGTTGCCGGGGAGAAGCTGCGCGTGACCGCCTATGCGGGTCGGGTGGAACCCATTCCGCCGCGTACGCCCAGGTCGCTGCGGGGTTTTCCGAAGAGCATGGACACCGCGATCGAGCTTTGCCAGGGCTGCAAATCCGGTCTCACAGGCCGAAGGCGTAATCCCGGCCGGGCGCCGCGGCGAACAACGCCCGCGTGTACTCGTGCTGCGGCGCGCCGAACACGTCCTTGGCCGTACCGTACTCCACCACCCGCCCCTTGGACATCACCGCGACATGGTCGCAGACCTGCGCCGCCACGCGCAGGTCGTGGGTGATGAACAGCATTGCAAGGTTGAGCCGGTCGCGGATTTCGTCGAGCAGGCGCAGCACCTGTGCCTGCACGGACACGTCGAGCGCGGAGACCGCCTCGTCGGCGATGAGCAGCTCCGGCTCCATGGCCAGCGCGCGGGCGATGCAGATGCGCTGGCGCTGCCCGCCGGAGAACTGGTGCGGATAGCGGTTGAGCGCGTCCGGGTCGAGGCGCACGGTTGCCATCAGTTCCCTGGCGCGCGCCAGCGCGGCGGCGCGGGAGAGGCCGTAGTTGAGCGGCCCTTCGATGATGGCCTCGCCCACCGTGCGGCGCGGATTGAGGCTGCGATAGGGGTCCTGGAAGACGATCTGCACGCGCCGGCGCAGCGGCCGCAGCTCGCGCGCCGACAGGCGCGCGATGTCGTCGTTGCCCAGCATGACGTTGCCGGCGGTCGGGTCGATCAGCCGCGCGATGGCGCGCGCCACCGTGGACTTGCCCGAGCCGGACTCGCCGACGATGCCGAGCGTCTGCCCGCGGCGGATGCGGAAACTCACATCCTCGGCGGCGCGCACCTCGCGCCTGGCCGCGAGAAATCCGCCCGAGGCATAGATCTTCGACAGCCCGCTGGCTTCCAGCACCACCGGCGCCGCCGGGTCGGCGCCGCGATGCCGGGGCACGATGCCGGGCACCGCGGCGATCAGCATTTGCGTATACGGATGGCGCGGCGCCGACAGCAGGTCGGCCTTGGGCCGCTCCTCGACCAGCGTGCCAAGGCGCAATACCGCCACCCGGTCGGCGATTTCGGCGACCACGCCGAAATCGTGGGTGATGAACAGCACTCCGGTGCCGTGGTTCTGCTGCAGTTCGCGGATCAGCTTCAGGATCTGCGCCTGCGTGGTCACGTCCAGCGCCGTGGTGGGTTCGTCGGCGATCAGCAGCACCGGCTCCATGATGAGCGCGATGGCGATCATGATGCGCTGGCGCTGCCCCCCCGAGAGCTGGTGCGGGTAGGAGGCCATCATGCGGTCCGGGTCGGGCAGGTGCACTTCCTCGATGATCCGGCGCACCCTGGCGCGGCGCTCGTCCGCGCCCAGCCTGCTGTGCATGCGCAGCACCTCATCGATCTGCTCGCCGCAGCGCATGACCGGATTCAGCGCCGTCATCGGCTCCTGGAAGATCATCGACATGCGCACGCAGCGCAGTTCGCGCAGGCGCTCCGGCTCTGCCTTGAGGATGTCCTCGCCTTCGAGCAGGATTTCGCCGCTGGTGGCCTTGAGTTCCCGCGGCGACAGGCCCATCACCGCATGGGCGATCACCGACTTGCCGGACCCTGACTCACCCACCAGGCAGACGATCTCGCCGCGCGCCACCGTGAGGTTGACGCCGCTCACCGCATGGCTGCGGTCGCCGCCCTGCGGCAGCGCGATGCTGAGGTTGCGGATCTCCAGGATGGTGCCCATGTCCGGCCTCAGGCGCGCTTGGCCATCTTGGGATCGAGCGTGTCGCGCAGCCCGTCGCCCAGGATGTTGACCGCCAGCACCGTCACGGCGAGGAAGATGCCGGGAAAGAAGACGTTGTGCGGGAACTGCTGGAACTGCACGCGGCCCTCGGCCATGATGTTGCCCCAGGTCGGCATGTCGGTGGGCAGGCCCACGCCGAGGAAGGACAGGATGGCCTCGGTGAGGATGGCGGAGGCGCAGATGTAGGTGCCCTGCACGATCAGGGGCGCCACCGTGTTGGGCAGGATGTGGCCGAACATGATCTTGAAGGTCGAGGTGCCCAGCGAGACCGCCGCCTCCACGTACGGTTCTTCGCGGATCGACAGCACCAGCGAGCGCACCAGGCGCGTGACCCGCGGAATCTCGGGGATGGCGATGGCGATCACCACGGTGACGAGGCTCGCTTTCCACAGCGCCACCAGCGCGATGGCGATCAGGATGCCGGGAATCGCCATGATGCCGTCCATGACCCGCATCAACGGCATGTCGAGCCAGCGCAGGTAGCCCGCGGACAGGCCGGCCAGCACGCCGACGAACACCGACAGCAGCGCGCAAGCGATGCCCACCACCAGCGACACGCGCGTGCCGTAGATCACGCGGCTGTAGATATCGCGGCCGAACGAATCCGAACCCATCAGGAAGGTGTGCTTGACGCTTTCACCCTCCAGCGTGGTGATCTCGCCCGCGCCGCCGGGGAGCAGGTCGCGACTGCCCGGATCGAACAGGGTCGGATCGACGGTGCCGAGCAGCGGCGCCGCCAGTGCGATGAGCGCGAGCAGCAGCATGGCGACCCCGCCGATGCGCACCGCCCAGTGGCGGGCGAGCATGCGCCACACCGTCGGCCGCTCGAACACGTTGGCGGCTTCGGTGGAAAGGTCGGCAGCGGGGACGCTGGACATGATCAGTAGCGGATGCGCGGGTCGAACAGCAGGTAGGAAAGATCGACCAGCAGGTTGATCAGTACGTAGACGAAGGAGAAGAACAGGATCACGCCCTGGATGGTGGGGAAATCGCGCGCCAGCACCGCATCGACCGTCAGCCGGCCGAGGCCGGGTATGCCGTACACCGATTCGGTGACCACCACGCCGCCGATGAGCAGCGCAATGCCGATGCCGATCACCGTGAGGATGGGCACCGCCGCGTTCACCAGCGCGTGGCTGATCAGCACGCGCGCTTCCGGCAGCCCCTTGGCGCGCGCGGTGCGGATGTAGTCCTCGGAGAGCACGTCCTGCACGCTGGCGCGCGTCACCCGGGCGATCAGGGCGATGTAGACCACCGAGAGCGTCACCGAAGGCAGGATCAGGTGGCGGATGAACGGCCCGAAGCCGTCGCCGATGCGCTGATAGCCCTGCACCGGCAGCAGGCCCAGTTTCAGGGAGACCAGCCAGATCAGCAGGTAGCCCAGCACGAACACCGGAATCGAGAAACCCAGCACCGAGAAACTCATCAGCGCGCGATCCAGCCAGCCGCCCTGGCGCCAGGCGGCGAGCACCCCCAGCGGCACGGCCACCAGCACGGCGATGAGGATGGTGCAGAACGACAGGGCCAGGGTCGGCTCGATGCGCTGGCCGATCAGCGTGGCGACCTTCATCTTGAAGAAGTAGGACTCGCCGAGGTCGCCCGCCAGGAGGTTGCCGAACCAGATGCCGAACTGGGTGACGAGCGGCTTGGACAAGCCGAGGTTCTCGCGGATCTTCGCCACGTTCTCCGGCGAGGCGGCGTCGCCGGCGATGATGGCTGCCGGGTCGCCGGGGGTCAGGCGCAGCAGCAGGAACACCAGCACGGCCACGATCAGCAGGACCGGGACGGTGGCCAGCGTGCGCTTGACGAGAAAGGCGAACATGGGGCTGCTTCAGGGTCTGGCGGCGGCTTGGACGCGGGCGGAACGAGGCGGGTTTGAAGGGGGGCCGCGGTGCGGTTCGGCGCAACGGCGCGAAGGCGGGCGGATGGGCGGCTGCAAAAACACAAAGGGGGCGGAAATCCCGCCCCCTCGCAGCGCGAAGCGCCTACTTCTTGATGTTCCAGTAGAAGTTGCCCGGCCCGAACACCATGCCGGTGACGCCCTTCTTGACCGCAGCGGGGTTGAAGTACTCGCCGACCGGAGCGTGGGTGCCCACCTCAAAAGCGCGCGCCTGGATGGCTTCGGCCAACGCCTTGCGCTTGCCCGCATCGATCTCGCGCGCGAACTGGTCGCGCAGCTTTTCGATCTCCGCATCGGTGGGCCAGCCGAACCAGGACTTCTCGCCCGCCGAGCCGATCGCGGCGTTGGTCAGCGGGTTCCATACGTCAGGCGACACCCACGAGGTGGCGAAAATGTTCCAGCCGCCGGCGGCAGGGGCATCCTTCTTGGCGCGCCGCCCGACCAGGGTGTTCCAGTCCATCGACTGCAGATCGACCTTGAAGCCGGCCTGGCGCAGCAGTTGAGCGGCCACGTCCGGCAGCTTGGTGATCGACGCCAGGTCGGTAGGCTTCATGACCACCACGGTGGTGCCGTCATAGCCGGAGGCCTTCAGCAGGTCCTGCGCCTTCTTCATGTTGCTCTTGCCGATCAGGTCGGAGCCCTTGGTCGAGCCGTAGGGCGTGCCGCACACGAACATCGACGGGCAGGACTTGTAGTATTCCTTGATGCCGACCTGCGCCTTCAGGAACGCGTCCTGGTTGAAGGCGGCGATGGCCGCCTGGCGCACCTTGGGATTGTTGAACGGCGGGTGCAGGTGGTTGAAGCGCACCATGTACTGGAAGCCGAGGCTGTTCGAGTTGACGATCTGCACGCTGGCGTCCTTGGTCAGGGCGGCATAGGACTCGAACGCCGGCTGCTCGATGATGTCGACCTCGCCCTTGGCGAGCGCATTGACCTGCGCCTGCGCGTCGCGCAGCGCCAGGTTCCATTCGACGCGCTCGATATAGGCGATCTTGCCGCCGGTGGAGCCCGACGGCGGCTCCTTGCGCGGCACGTACTTGGCGAACTTGGTGTAGACGGCGCGGTCGCCGGGCTTGAATTCGTCGCGCTTGAACACGTAGGGGCCGGAACCGACGTACTCCTCGATCTGCTTGTCGGCGGGCGTGTCGGCCACGCGCTTGGGCATGATGAAGGGGACGTTGGAAGACGGCTTGCCGAGGGCGTCGAGCATGATGCCGCAGGCTTCCGAAAGGAAGATGCGGAATGTGTCCGGCGACGGCGAATCCATGCGCGCGATGAAGGTGAACAGCTTCTGCCCCATGGCATCGCGCTTGCCCCAGCGGGCGAGCGAGGCGATCACGTCCTCGCCGGTGACGGGCCGGCCGTCATGGAATTCGAGGCCGCGGCGCAGCTTGAAGGTCCACAGGCGGCTGTCCGGGCTCACCTCCCAGGTATCGACCATCTGCGGCTTGATCTGGCCCTTTTCGTCCGTGCCGAACAGGGTGTCGTAGATCATGTAGCCATGGTTGCGCGCCATGTACTGCGTGGTCCAGATCGGATCGAGGATCGAAAGATTGGAGTGCGGGACCACCCTGAGCACGCTTTGCTGCGCGAGGGCGGCCCCCATGGCGGCGCCGGCGGCCAGCGCGACGGCGCATCCCCGCAGCAGGTGTTTATGCAGATTCATGCATCGCTCCTGAAATGAAAGATGGGTACTGCAACATTTCGAGTGTGCTCAAATCAAGCAATCAGCGTGCCTGAAGACCGCCATCACATGTCCGGCCATTTCACCGGCCCGCGCGCCCCCTCGAACGCGGCGGCGGCCGCGAGCGCCAGGTCCTCTCGGTACGCGGGCGCCACGATCTGCAGGCCGATCGGCAATCCTGCCGCAGTGAAACCGCAGTTCACGCTCATGGCCGGCTGCTGGGTCAGGTTGAACGGGAAAGAAAAAGGCGTCCACCAGGTCCATTCGAAGCCGCCTGCCCGAATGCCGGGCGGCAGGTCGGGCATGACCCGGCCCACTTCGAATGCCGGCACCGCCGTGGCGGGCGTGATCAGCAGGTCGTACTTCTGGTTGAAGCGCTTCATCGCCTCGCCCGCCTGCACCCGGCCCTGCTGGTAGTCGACAAAATCCGCCAGGGTGTAGCGCGACGCGTAGGCGCAGGTGTCCTGCAGGCCCTGGTCCATCAGCCGGAATTTCTCCGGCGGCAGCTTCCCGAAGGTGTTGCGCGCGGTGGCGAACCAGTGCGTGGCGAACAGCGGCCCGCAGTCGGGCAGGCCGGGGTCGGCAGCCTCCACCACCGCGCCCAGGGCTTCGAACACCTTCACCGCCGCGGCGACGGCAGCCTCGACTTCCGGGTGCACCCAGGGGATGTACCCCAGGCGCGCGCTGTAGGCGATGCGCAAGCCGCGCGCGCCCGCGGCAACCCGCGCGCCATAGTCGGGTTCGATCGGCGGCAGGGCGCTCCAGTCGCGCGCGTCGGGCCGTGCCAGCACATCGAGGAGCAACGCCGCGTCGCCCACGCTGCGCGTCATCGGGCCCACATGCGCCACCGTGCCCATGGGCGAGAGCGGCCAGGCCGGCACACGGCCGAAATGCGCCTTAATGCCGGTGGTGGCGGTGAACGAATTGGGAATGCGGATCGAGCCGCCGCCGTCGGTCCCCACCTGCAGCGCGCCCATGCCCGCGGCCAGCGCGGCGGAGGCGCCGCCGGACGAACCGCCCGGGGTCATGGCGGTATTCCAGGGATTGCGCGTGATGCCGGTCAAGGGCGAGTCAGTGGCACCCTTCCAGCCCCATTCGGGCGTGGTGGTCTTGCCGAGCAGCACCGCTCCGGCTTCGCGCAGCCGCGCGGTGCAGGGCGAATCGTCGTTCCACGGGCCTGCCGGATCGACCGTCTTCGAGCCGCGCAGGGTCGGCCAGCCGCGCGCGAGCAGCAGGTCCTTGATGCCGGTGGGCACCCCGTCGATGCGCGATGCCGGCCGGCCGGCGCGCCAGCGCGCCTCCGCGGCGCGCGCGTCGGCCAGGGCGCTTTCTGCATCCACGTGGCAATAGGCGTTGATCTCCGGGTTCTTCGACGCGATGCGCTCGAGCACGGCCCGGGTGGCCTCCACCGGAGATAGCGAGCCGTCGGCGTAGCGGCGCGCGAGCTCGCCCGCGCTCATCCAGAGCAGTTCGCTCATGGCGGCTAGCGGTCCGACCAGAGCTTGCCGGCGGTGGCCCAGTTTTCCTTCTTCACGTCCTCGAAGATGATGTCGACAGCCTCGGGGCCGCAGCCCAGCACGCGGCAGGTTTCGCGGGTGATGGCCTCGGCCAGTTCGCGCTTCATTTCGACGCTGCGGCCTTCGAACAGTTTGATGGTCATGGCGGGCATGGTTGCCTCCTGTGCGGACTAACGGATCTCGGATAACAGCTTGCGTATCAGTCCCTGCGCCTGCGCCACATAAGCGGCGCCGAACAGGTTGACATGGTTCAGGACGTGGTACAGGTTGTAGAGGTCGCGGCGCACGCCGTAGCCGGGATCGAGCGGCCAGGCCTCGCGGTAAGCGTCGCGAAACTGGGGCGCGAACCCGCCGAACAGCTCGCTCATGGCGATATCCGCCTCGCGGTCGCCATAATAGACCGCCGGGTCGAAAATCACCGGTGTACCGTCCTGCAGGAAGCCCGCATTGCCGGACCACAGGTCGCCATGCAGGAGCGAAGGCTGCGGCGCGTAGCCGGAAAAGTACAGCGGCAGCGCCTCGGCGACGCGCAAACCGCCTTCGACCCACATGCCGGCCGATGGCCCGGAGGACACGCGCCTGAGCTGCGGTTCGAGCCGGCGCTCGCGGAAGAACGCCGGCCAGGTGGTATCGGTCGTGTTGGCCTGCGGGGCAAGACCGATGTAGTTGTCGCGCTCGAAACCGAACCGCCCCGCGGTCTTGCGGTGCAACTGCGCCAGTTCGCGCCCCATGCGGGCGAAGGACGCGGGCGTGCCCGGCGCCAGATCGAAATGCTCCAGGACCAGGTAGGTGTGGCGTCCCTCGCCGCCCACCAGCAACACTTCGGGGACCCGGATGGCCTCCGCAGCAGCCAGGGCTTCAAGGCCGCGCGCCTCCGCCTTGAAACGCTGCATCTGCTCCGGATCGCCTACCTTGACGAACACCTGCGCTCCGTCGGGCAGACCGGCGCGCAACACGCCCGCGCCGGCGGCGCCCGCCACCGGGCCGATCTCGCGCACCTCGATGACGCGCCGTGCCATCCGGGTGAAGAAAACCGAAAGCTGATCTCGCGAAGGGGCCGCCTGCATGGGCGCCGATGATACACGGCCGAAATTGTGCGGCGCCAAATGCGCGGACCGCACGGCGCGGCGCGCGCCTGGGGGCTTGGGGGCCCGCGCCTAGGGGCTCGGGAGCGCAGGCAGAGGTGCGGAGGCTTGGCGGCGCTTGCCGGGTCAGCGGCTCGACACCCGCATGCCCGCGGCCGGTTTTTCCAGCCGGCGCACGGCGGCGCGCACGAAACCGTCATCGAGCAGCGCCTCGAGGCC
>CANGUJ010000126.1 GCA_947456845.1 Burkholderiales bacterium
CGCTGGCCTGGAAAGACCGGCCTCTGCGTGCGTTTCGCATCAAGAAGGTCGCGCTCTATCTGCTCGCGGTGGTGGGCATCATGGTCCTGTTCATATTCAACCGGCAGGTGGGCACCCAGCGCGCGGATGAACTGGTCAAGGCGGTCGAGGCCTACGCGGCCAGGCACGGCCAGTTCCCGCAGAACCTGGAGCAGGTGGTGCCGGATTTCATGTCTTCCATGCCGCTGGCGCGCTACACCCTGGCCTCGAACGATTTCTCGTATCGCACCCTGCCGGACGGCAAGCATGCGCTGTCGTGGACGGTGACGCCGCCGCTTGCGCGCAAAAGCTACACCTTCGAGGACAAGCGCTGGGTGACACTGGATTGACGCCCACGGCCGCAGGCATGGTGGCGCCGGCCCGGCCGAGGCTGAGGATGCACGTTGCCTGCGCGCCGGGCCATGCTCGCGTCCCGCGCAGACGGCGAACCGTGTTCGTCATCTGCGTTCGTTCCGGGTTTGGCGGCGTCACTCGGCCTTGATGCCGGCCTCCTTGACCACGCGCGTCCATTTCACGGTTTCGCGTTCGATGTATTGCGCGAAATCGGACGCGCTCATCTGCACCGCCTCGACGGCCTCGGCCTCGAAGCGCTTTTGCATGTCGGCGGTCTGCGCGATCGAGCCCAGTTCCTTGTGGAGGCGCTCGCCGAGCTGCGTGGCGATGACCCGGCCGACCACGTCGTTGCTGCCCCCCGGCGGAAACGGGATGATCAGGCGGATCGGCTTGGCAGGGTAGGGGTCCGTCGCGCGGGCCTGGTAGGGCGCGGCCAGCGCCGCGAGCGCGGCGAGGAGGACGATCAGGGATTGCATGGATTGATCCTAGCCCAGCAGGAAGGGGGCGCCGCAGTTCTCGCACACCTTGCGCAGCGGCTCCGCCAGCGATGGCGGGATCGGCACGCCTTCGCGCAGGCGCGTTTCGCGCGTCATCGCTTCGGGGTCACCCGCCACCGGCACGGGCCTACTTCGCCAGCGCGTCTCGGATGCCCTGGGTCCACTGGGTGGCGGCGGCCATGAGAAAGCCGATATCGGTCTGCGTGGTGACGAACTGCGCGCCGCGCCGTACCGCGGCGGCCTGGCGTGCCACATCGCGATTGCCGCCGCAGCCGGCGAACTTGCCATGGGCCCTTGCGGCGGCGATGGCGCGATCCTGCGCCGCGATGATGGCGGGGTCGTCGAACTGGCCCGGCTTGCCCATGTTGACCAGCAGGTCGTTGCTGCCGACGTGAACGACGTCGACGCCTTCGACCGCGGCGATCGCCTCGACGTTCTCGAGGCCTTCGAGGGTTTCGATCATGCACACCACCAGGGCCGCGTCGTTCAGGGCGGGCACGCTCTGCTTCAGCGGTACCGGGCGGAAATCGAAATGCGGGTAGCCGCCGCACACCGAGCGCTTGCCGACCGGCGCGAACTTGGCGGCGTTGACCGCGCGGCGCGCTTCCTCGGCGTTGTTGACGTCGGGGAAGATGATGCCGGTGGCGCCGTTGTCGAGCAGCAGCGGCACGTCCAAGTCGTGCACGCTCCGGACGCGGACCAGCGGCGCGATGCCGCAGGCCAGCGCGGTCTGCGCCATGTGGCCGATGGTTTCCAGGTTGAAAAGCGAGTGCTGGCCGTCGATGAAGATGAAATCGTGGCCGGTCGCCTTGGCGATGCGCGCGATATCCCCGGAATGGCCCAGCCGCACCGTCATGCCCAGGGCCGCATCGCCGGCGCGCATGCGCGCCATGATCGGGTTGGGAATCGTGATCTCCATGCCTGCGTCCCTTCTGCTTTTCGTTATGGGTCGTCGCGCCGGCGTCTGCGGCGCCAAAACCGCTCTTGAATCGATGATAAACAAGTGCGGGCGCTTGTGTCAGACTGTGCGGCGCCGGGCTGGCGGCCTCCGGCGGACCGCCAGCACCAACACCAGGGAGTAGGGACGACGGGCGCATGAACTACGACACCGCATTTCGCAGCATCAGGGAATAGGTAAGCCCGGAGGAATGGCAGGCGCGCTGCGACCTGGCGGCCTGTTATCGGCTGGTCGACCGCTACGGCATGACCGACCTGATCTACAACCACATCACCCTGCGCATCCCGGGCACGCCTGATCACCTGCTGATCAATCTGTACGGCCTGCTCACTTGCGGCCCGTCCGCCGGCGAGGCCTTCAACCTGATGTACAACCTGGAACTGGCCTGCCGCACGCAGGTGGACACCATGGCGGCCAGGGACGACTGGTGTGTGCCGCCGCAGGCGGTGCTCGAGCGCACCGCCGACCTGTACCAGCCGGGTACGCGGCGGCCCTACGGTGTGCTGGAGTGGCAGGCGCCCGCCGCGAGGTGGGCGCGCCGGACGGCGCGACGGCACCCAGCCTGAACGGCGCGGGTTCCTTGAACCTGGCTGCTGCGACGAGCCATCAAGGGGTTTGCCGGGTCGACCGCAGCTTCCCCGTCAATTATTCCGCGACCGCGCCGTTAATACAGGTCAACTACGCGACGTTGCGCTCAATCGGCACGGCGGTAACGCCGCTGGACGCGCAACGGAACCCCGGAGATTCATTGATGTCGCACCTGACCTGCGCTACCTGCAAATCGGCGATCCTCAAGCCGCCGCGCATGCTTGCCGGTGCCTGGTATGCGCTATGCACGCAATGCCTGTTCGAGACCGAAGTCGAGCCCGTCGGAAGCGCGCAAGGGAAGGCATCCGGATTTTGCGTCAAGGGCACTGCGGCCCACGCCCCGCCCGCCGGAGCAAATGTGCTTCGTGCCAAGCCCATCGGGGACATCTAGGCTTGGCGGGCGCAGCGAGGCTAGAGGAGGAAGTCCGGGATGAGTACACTGAATTGTCCGATCTGCGCCACCGCTCCGCTAGGCGTGCCGTACCGGTTCGCCGGGCAGTGGCTGGCGGCATGCGCCAGGTGCCATGCCGAGATCGAAGTGCGCGAGGTCGAGACGGCGGGCGCCGGCGTGTTCAAGCTCGACAACACCTTGAAGCTTGCAACGTTGCGCGAGGCCGAGCAGTACCGCCGCCGCACCTCGTTCTAGCCGGCCGACCTGCCTGCGGGCGGGTTAAACTCCGCGGGCTTCGATCATCCCCGCACCCATTCCATGACCGGCCCGGCCGCGCGCAACACCATCACCACCGAGGAGGCCGCCGCGATCGAGGTGCTCGATCCGGCGCTCTACAACGCGGGTCTCGCCCCGGTAAGCGATCTTTCGGCGCAGGCATTGCGCCTGCGCTTCCGGGACGACCGCGATTGGCGCCGCGAGATGCTGGGTGACCAGCAGTTCGAGGATGGCGTACTCACGCCGGGGCGCAGTTACCGCCGCGCCGCTGTGCTGATTCCCATCGTCGACGGCGCCAGCCTGTCGCTGCTGTTGACCCGGCGCACGTCGCACCTCAAGAACCATGCCGGCCAGATCAGCTTTCCCGGTGGTCGCGCAGAGGAACGCGATGTCGATGTCACCGACACCGCCTTGCGCGAGGCCGCTGAGGAAATCGGCCTGGCGCGCGAGCGGGTCGAGGTGATCGGCCATCTGCCGAAGTACTACACGGTCACCGATTACGAGGTCACGCCGGTGGTGGCGCTGATTGAAGCGCCGCTGCAACTCGCGCTCGACGCAAACGAAGTCGCCGAGGCGTTCGAAGTACCGCTGGACTTCATCCTCGACCCGGCGAATCATCAGAAGCGCAGCAGGCCATGGGAGGGCCGCACGCGGCATTTCTATGCCATGCCCTACGGGCGTCATTTCATCTGGGGGGCGACGGCGGCGATGTTGCGCAATTTCTACCACTTCATGCGCGCCTGAGTCGCGCGCGGCACGGCGGCTATTCCCGCGCGGCGGCCTTGCGGCGCGCTTCGCGCGCCATCGCGCGGTCGACCAGGCGCGAAAAATTGGCAAGCGAGAACAGGTGCGCGTAGATGCGGGCGGCCAGGCCCCGGGTGGCAAGCGCCTTGTGGCTGGCGGCCTTGAGTTGCGCGAACCGCGCCTCGTCGATGCAGTGCATGCCCTGCATCGTCAGGGCGGACCGGTCGCCGCTCTTGACCTGCATGGTGAGCGGCTTGAGCAGGTCGAGCTTCCTGAGATAGGCGCACATCTGGGCGGTGACGTCGAGGTCTTTCTCGTATTCGGAGAGGAGCCGCTCGCGCTCGGCCCATTCCGGTCCGGGCGCGCCCGCGGCGTCGAACATGGGGATGCCGCTATCGTCTATCCAGGAACTTTCGACGCACACCAGGCGCCGGTCCTGGGCCACACCGTCGACGAAAACGCGGGAAATGCAGAACGGGTAGCGACGCACGATGGCGGGCACATAGCATCCTTCGACCCAGCCGCCGTCGGGTTCGACGAACAGGTTCTGGCCATCGGCCACGCCCAGGATCGCCAGGGGCGCGAAGCTCGCGCCCGCGTCGGTCGTGGCGAACACGATCGGGTAGTCGCGCTGCGCGATGGCGAACTCCGAGAAGGAGATCGCCATGGCGTTGATGTGTCGAGCGAAGTCGGGCACCGCGCCCGCACCGGACGCCGGCAGCAGAACCCTGTGATGCTTTTCCAGGGGCACGATGCGGCTGTACCCGTAGGGCGGCGTGATTTCCATGGTGTGTGGCGAAGACGACGCTGGGCCGGAAATTGTAGCGCGGCCGTGTGTTATCTTCGCCCGCGTCATGACCGTCCTTGCCCTGATCGCTGCGCTCCTGATCGAGCAGTTGCGCCCCCTGGACGACCGCTCCCGCATTGCGCGTCCGCTGGACTACGGCATCGACCTGCTCGGCCAGACCCTCAACACGGGCGAGCGCTCGCACGGCAAGATCGCGTGGATCATTGCCATGGGGAGCGCCGCCGCGGTCACGCTGACGATCTATCTTGTCCTCGCCCGCATCAACGTGCTCCTCGCGCTGGCGTTCAACGTGGGCGTGCTTTATCTGACCATGGGTTTTCGCCAGTTCAGCCATCATTTCACCGACGTGCATCGCGCCCTCATCGACGGCGACTTGCCGCGCGCGCGACGCCTGATCAGCCAGTGGCGCGGGCGGCCGGCGGACGATCTCAACAGCGTCGAGGTCGCGCGCCTCGCCATCGAGGAGGCGTTTTCGGCTTCGCACCGCCACGTGTTCGGCGTGCTGTTCTGGTTCGCCTTCCTGCCGGGCCCGACCGGGGCCGTGCTGTATCGGCTGGCGCTGCTGTTGCGCAATCGCTGGGGGGGCGCAGCGGGCGGCGCGCAGGGAAACTTCGGTGAATTCGCCGTCGCGGCGTTTCGCCTCATCGACTGGCTGCCCGTGCGGCTGACGGCCACCGGCTTTGCCGTCGTCGGCAATTTCGAGGACGCGGTGTACTGCTGGCGCAACCAGGCGCAGAACTGGCGCGATCCGGCACTGGGCATCGTGCTCTCGGCCGGGGCCGGCGCCATCGGCGTGAAGCTGGGCAAGCCGCTCAGGGAGGGCGTGACGCCGGCCGGCCTGTCGATCGACGAGCGCGCGGAAATCGGCACCGGCGAAGAGGCCGACGCGGGCTTCCTGTCGAGCACGGTCGGCCTGGTATGGCGCGCGCTGGTGTTGTGGCTGATGCTGCTGGTGATGCTGGCCATCGCCCAGTGGGTCAGCTAGCAGGGCGCGGTGCCGCTCGTTCCTCAGCGGGCGGCCGGGCCGATCTCGCCGCGCAGGCGGCAGAAGAGTTCGAAGCGGCGGGCGTCGATGTGTCCAGCCGCGGCGGCGCCGGCGAACGCGCAGCCGGGCTCGCGATCATGGCGGCAATCCGCGAAACGGCAGCGGCCCCGGAAGGGCGTGAAGTCGGGGAATCCGGCCACCAGCCGCGCGAAATCCAGGTTGAACACGCCTACCTCCTGCATGCCGGGGCAATCGATGAGGGTGGAGTCGGCGTCGATGCGATAGCGTCGCGAGAAGGTCGTGGTGTGACGGCCGGAGCCGAGCGCCTGCGAGAGCTCGCCGGTTGCGGCCTGCGCGGCGGGAATCAGCGCATTGACCAGGGATGACTTTCCCATGCCGGATTGCCCCACCAGCACGGTGGCGCGCCCGGCCAGGCGCTCGCGCAGGCGATCGGTACCGATGGCGGGCGCGGTTTTTTCGCCCGCCGCATCGCGCGGCCGCACGGCGACTTCGAGCACCGCATAGCCGGCATTCTCGAATGGTTTCAGCCGCAGGCGCGCGGCCGGCGCGCCCGCCAGGTCGACCTTGTTCAGCGCGATCAACGCCTCCAGGCCGGCGTCATGGGCGAGCAGCAGGACGCGGGTGACGAATTCGTCGGAGAACCATGGGTCGGCCGCCACCAGCACCAGCAGTTGGTCCGCATTGGCGGCGATCGCCTTGCGCTTGTAGGGGTCGGCACGCTCCAGGAAATTGCGCCGCGGCAGGATGGCCTCGATCACGGCCTGACCCGGGCCGGTGCGCCGGACGTCGACGCGGTCGCCGCAGGCGGCATCGCGTTTCTTGCCGCGCGCCACGCAGTCGAGCCGTTGGCCGGCGTCGGTTTCCACTTCATAACGCCGCCCGAAGACCGCGACCACCGCGCCGGATTCGGTCATCGGCGCGGAATCATGCGGCCCCTGCGGCAGGCGCCAGGCGGCGGGCTGATCAAGCGCCGAGCCCCTTCAGGCGGCCGATGCGGATGAAGGCCGGCGGATGCGAGTCATAGAACGCGGAATGCAGCGGGTCCGGCGTCAGGGTGGCGGCGTTGTCGTTGTAGATCTTGGTGAGCGCGCCGATCAGGTCATCGGCCGAAGTCTGGCGCGCCGCATAGGCGTCGGCCTCGAATTCGTGCTTGCGCGAGGAAAGACTCATCAGCGGGGTGAGCATGAAGGTGAAGGCCGGCATCGCCAGCACCATCAGCGTCAGGGCCATCGCCGGGCTGCGGGCGTCCACGCCGAGGCCGGCGAAGAACCACGCCTGGTGCATCAGCAGCCCCAGGATGCCGAAGAACGCCAGGCTCACCGCGAAGGCCATGGCGATGCGCTTGACGATGTGCTTGTGGCGGAAGTGGCCGAGCTCATGGGCCAGCACCGCCTCGATTTCGTTTTGCGCCAGTTTCTGGATCAGCGTGTCGAACAGCACGATGCGCTTGGCGGCGCCGAAGCCGGAAAAGAACGCGTTGCTGTGGCGCGACCGCTTCGAACCGTCCATCACGAACAGGCCGCCCGCCCTGAACCCGCAGCGCGCCAGCAA
Organism: Burkholderiales bacterium; assembly: GCA_947456845.1. Taxonomy (GTDB): domain Bacteria; phylum Pseudomonadota; class Gammaproteobacteria; order Burkholderiales; family JAEUOS01; genus JAEUOS01. The sequence continues at coordinate 7,192 of CANGUJ010000126.1, forward strand.
CTGCTCGATGGCCGACTTGAGCGTGCCTTCCTCGAGGGGCGTGAACTTGTTGAACAGCGGCATGATCAGCGTGGGAAACAGGAACAGCACCAGCAACTGGAATGCGCAATACGCGAGCCAGGCGTATAGCCACCACCACGGCCCGGCGCTGTTGATGAACCAGAGGATCGCCAGCACCAGGGGCGCACCCAGCAGGAGGCCGAGCAGCACGCCCTTGACCGCGTCGGTCACGAACAGGGCGCGCGTCATCTGGTTGAAGCCGAAGCGGGCCTCGATGCCGAAGGTGCGATGCCAGGTGAAGGGCAGGCCGGCAAGGCCCGTCACCAGGACGACCGCGCCGATCAGCGCGATTTCGCGGCCGTAGCCGGCCGGGATCGGTGCCACGGCGGCCGCCAGCAGGTTGAGTCCGCCACCGAGCGTGAGCGCGAACAGGAGCGCCGTGTCGACGACGCTTTCGAGCATGCCGAAGCGGGTCTTGGCAACGGTGTAGTCGGCTGCCCGCTGGTGCGCCGCGAGGGTGATGCTGTCGGCGAATTCGCCGGGCACGGCTGGCCGGTGGGCGAGCACATGCGCCGTGTGGCGCGAGGCCAGCCAAAGCGTGAGCGCGAGCGAGGCCAGGGCGGCGGCTGCAAAGACGAGGGTGAAGGCATTCATCAGAGGGAAACCCGGGGGCGTATGCGACAATTCGCTTCAGCCTGAGGATTATCACCCAACCGATGCCCCAAGACCAAAACAACCTGATCTGGATCGACATGGAAATGACCGGCCTCTTGCCGGACAGCGACCGGATCATCGAGGTGGCGATCGTCATCACCGATTCCCAGCTCAATACCGTGGCCGAGGCGCCGGTGCTGGTGGTGCATCAATCCGATGCCACCCTCGACGGCATGGACAACTGGAACAAGGCAACGCATGGCAAGTCGGGCCTGATCGACAAGGTCAAGGCATCCGCCCTCGACGAGCGTGCGGTCGAATTGCGCATGCTCGACTTCCTCAGGCTTCATGTGCCCAAGGGCAGCTCGCCCATGTGCGGCAATTCGATCTGCCAGGACCGCCGCTTCCTGGCACGCGGCATGCCGGAACTGGAGGCCTGGTTTCACTACCGCAACCTCGATGTGTCCACGCTCAAGGAACTGGTCAAGCGCTGGAGGCCGGAGTTGGCGAAGGGGCTCACCAAGCACGGCAAGCACGAGGCCCTGGCCGACATCTACGAGTCCATCGAGGAACTCAAGTACTACCGCGAGCACTTCATCCGGCTCTAGGAGGGCGTGGCGCTCATGTCTTGCCGCGGGCCTCGATGGCCTGGTTGCGCTCGGCGAGTTTCCTGATCAGCCCGTCCAGTCCGTCGGCGGCGATCGCGCCGTTGAACTGGTTCTTGTAGGTTTCCACCAGCCGGGCGCCCAGCACGTTGATGTCGGTCACCTTCCAGGCGCTGCCGGCCAGTTCCATGTAGTAGTCGAGCTGAATCGGATCGCCGCCCGGGGCCTTCACGGTTGACCGCACCACCGCCGTGGTGTCGCCCGCCTGCATGCGCAGCGGGCGATACTCCACGATCGTCTCCGGGCGATAGGCGGCGAACGCCCCGGCGTAGGTGTTGATCAGCAGCCGGCTGAACTCGCCTACCAGGGCTTTCTGTTGCTCGGGCGTGGCACGGCTCCAGTGGCGCCCGAGCGCAGCGCGGGTCATGGCCTGCACGTCAAGATACGGCAGCACTTTGGCGTTGATGAGCGCGGTGATTCTTTGCCGGTTTCCGCTGCGCACTTCGCGATCCGCGTCGATGGCGCTGGTCACCTCGGCCACGGCGCGCTTGATGGTCGCGTCGGGCGGTTCCTGCGCGATGCCGGGCGCGGCAATGAGCATGGCGACAAGCGCGCACAGCGCCAGCATGAGGAAACCCGGTGCCTGCCCGGGTTGCGTTCGGGTCGCTAGGGTGCCGTGGGTTTGCATCAGGTGGTTCCTTTCAATGTGCGGGACATGCCGCGCCCCATGCCTTGGAACGAATTCGATGCCGCCCGGTTCACAGGGATTACCCGTGCTTACAAAGACGGTGCCGCGTTCCCGAGCCACCGGCGCAGCGGTATACTACGGGACTTTAATTTTCCGGGACTTCCATCATGGCCGAACGTAAACGCGTCCGCCGCAACACGCTC
>CANGUJ010000127.1 GCA_947456845.1 Burkholderiales bacterium
AACGAGACCTCCGGGCTGTCCAACGAACAGTTGCGCCGCTGCGACCTGCTGGCGCATATCCCCGCTAATCCGGCCTATTCGTCGCTCAACCTGGCGGCCGCAGTGCAGGTGTTCTGCTATGAGATGCGGATGTGCCACGACAGCGCCATTCCGGCGCCGGCGGGCGAAGGCGACCGGCCGGCCACCCGCGCTGAAGTGGAGGCCTTGCTGGGGCATGCGGAGGAGGCGCTGGCCGCCATCGGATTCTTCGACCCCGCCAATCCGAAACGGCTCCTGCCGCGCCTGCGTCGGCTGGCGGCACGCGCGCGCCTCGAGCATGAGGAGGTCAACATCCTGCGCGGCATGCTGGCTTATGCCGCGCGCGCGGCCGGGCGCCAATGAATCTACGGCTTGGCTGGCGGTTGCGCGGGCGCAGGCACGTCCTCCGGCCCGAGGGTCCCGGTGCGATTGGTCTTGAGCATATCCTCGAGGCGCTGCTGGGGCGTCAGGGCGTGCATGCGCTGTGTCGTGGCCAGGTCATTGAGGCGGCGGGTCTCATCGGCACCCAGGGTGGCCATGCGCTGCGAAAGGCTCATCGACTGCAGGCGCTGCGTGATCGACAACCCGCCGTCCGGCGTGTTGGCGACAAGCGTTTCGCCAGGCGGCGTGGGGCGCAGGTCAGCCTCGAATGCCCAGATCTTGTCGCGGCCGACCAGCAGGTGATAGCGATGTTCGCCCGGACGCGCGGGCTGGACGTTGATGATCTTGCCCGGCGTGCCCTTGGAAAATCCTTGCACGTCGCGTTGCAGGTACACGGCTTGTCCCGGGAGATAGGTCGGATTGGTCCCGCGCAAGACGCTCATGCGCATGGTCCTGGACAGGTCTCGATCGTCAGCCATGGGTGAAAGGTTACCGCAATGCGAGCGAGGCCGGGCGCCGCGGCCGGGGCGACGCAGGGTACTGTGCCAGCTGGGTGCGGCGCTGCTCGGGTGCGCCACAAGCCGCCTGGTCCCGGCCCAGCGCCATGCTGCGAACGCCGTCTTGCTGGTCGCCTCCGCGAACCTCAGGGGTTCCATCTTCGCCGCCAGTGTGGTGCTGGTTCTGCGGGCGCCGGGCGAAGACACCATCGGCGTGATCGTCAACCGCCCCGGGGGCGCGGTGCCGCCCGGGCTGGTGCTGCCCGAGCCCGACGGGCGCCTGGCGGGCACCTACCGGGGCGGGCCGCTTTCGCCCGGCGCGCCGTTCGCGATCGCGGAAGTCGATCAGGCGGTTACGGGGACCCTGGAGGTGACCGGGACGATCCGCTTTGCGGCGGGACCCGCCGGCGTACGTGCGCTGCTCGCAGGGGCCGGGGCGGGCCGCAGCAAGGTCTTCCTGGGCTATGCCGGCTGGGCGCCGGGCCAACTGGCCCGCGAGATCGCGGCGGGGTTCTGGAGCGTGCATGCCGTCATGCCGCAGCATCTTTTCGACCCCGAGCCTGCAGACCAGTGGATGCGCCTGAGCGGCGCCACGCAGGCGATCTAGCGTCACCCGGGCGCGCCGACGCCGCTGCTTGGCGTTCTACAGGCTGGACTTGGTGCGCATGAACTGCTGGCGATCCATCGAGCGCACTTCGACCTCGCGGATGTTCGTGCCCTGCAACACATTGAGGCGGATTGCCGCGCCGGGGGGGCCGGCAGACCACAATTTCATGTAGAACTGTTCGAGCGACTCGACCTGGTCGCCGCCAATTCCCAGGATGATGTCGCCGGCTTTCAGGCCGGCGGCCGCGGCCGGGCCGTCTTCCTGCACACGCAGGACGAAAAGCCGCCCTTCAACCTCCTGGGTCGACAGGCCGATCCATGGACGCGCGGTTTCCCTGGCCCTGCCGGCGGCTATCTCCGCCACGATGGGCTTGACCAAGTCGATCGGGACGAACATGTTGCCGGGGGTGCGCCGGCTGGGGCTGGCGGCGTCGGCGACGATGAGGGAACCGATACCCACCAGCCTGCCCTCGCGGTTGATCAAGGCGGCGCCGGAATGGTCGCCACGCGGCGGCACGGTGAAGATGGCGTCGTCGATCAGGTATTCCCAGTAGCCGGCGAAGCGGCGCTTGGAGGCGACGGTGGCAAGGCTGGCGCTTTCCTTGCCGCCATGCGTGGCAAAGATCAGACGTTCCGCGGCGCTGACCTCGCCGGAGTTGCCGAGCAGGGCGCCTTTGGCCGGCAGCGGTATGGCCGGCCTGACGAGCCCGAAACCGCTGGCGTGATCGTAGAAGGCGACGCTTGCCGATACGGTCTTGCCGGCATTGTCCGTGACCTCGATGGTGTCCGCCTCGAGGATCAGGTAGCCGATGGTGAGGATCAATCCCGAAGGCGCGATGACGATGCCGCTGCCTTCGCGTTCACGGCCGAGGGTACGCAGCGAGCGCGCGTCGGGCACCGCCTTGACCTTGATGCGCACCACCGCGTCGATCGCATCGAGGACGGCCCGCGCGGCGCGTTCCCCCTCGAGCGAGGCGGCTGTGGCGGCGGCCGGGGCCTGCTCGCCGCGCGACGGTGTCGCCGCAGGGACGCAGTGAGCGGCTATGCAAAGCGCGGCGGCAACAAGGAGGCGAAGGGGCATGGGCGGGGTCTCTTCCGGCTTGAGGGATGGGCAGGCCTGGTCGCGGCTTGCGCGGTCGCAGGCTGGCAAAGCGGCCGACGGACCCATCGGCGAGCGTGCGGTGGAGTTTCACCTGCGTTCGCCGGCGGCCGTGACCGGCCAGACCTGACACGATTTCATGCTACGCCGGAAGGACCGGGTCGCACAATACCCTCGGCCCGGGCGGTTTCGCTGGGCCGGCCGTCAGGGCAGGAAAGTCCTCAGGGCATCCAGGACGGCGTCTGGCTGCTCGCCCATCAGGTTGTGCCCGCTGGCCTTGACCAAGACGGTGCGCTGATGGGGAATAGCTGCCTGCAGGTCGCGGGCAGCCCGGGGAGGCGTCATCATGTCGCGGTCGCCGAGGACGAACAAGGTCGGGCAGCGTACCGCCGCCGCCCGTTCGGCGCCGCCGGAGTAGGCGTTGCAGGCGCGGAAATCGACGTGCATGACGCCAGGCTTGATGCGCTGCATCAGGCGCAGGTTTTCGCCAATGATCCAGAAGCCGGGCCCGGGATTGGAAGGTTTGGCCGCATGGGTGGAATGCGACCAGATGTTGACCATGTCCTGCGCGAGCGGTTCATCGTCGCGGGTGGCGTCGAGCAGCGGGTCGGCCACCCGCATCGGAAACGCCGAACCCACCAGGGCGATCTTGGCGATCCGTGCGGGGGCGCGTCCGGCGGCTTCGAGGGCGACCAGCGATCCCATGCTGTGGCCCACCAGCGATGCCGCCTTCACCCCGGCCGCATCCAGCACCGCCACCACCCAGTCGGCGAGCGCTTCGATGCTCTCCAGCGGCGGACCCTCGCTGCGGCCATGGCCGGGCAGATCCAGGGCGAGCACGCCGTATCCGTGATGTGCGAGGTAGCGGCTTTGCAGGATCCACACGCTGTGGTCGTGCTGCGCGCCATGCACGAATACCACCGCGGGCAGGCCGGCGTCGAACGCCTTGCCGCCGGTATACGCATAGGCCTGACGGCCGCCTATGTTGAGCAGCATGGCGTCAGGCCCCCTTCTGCGACGCGCGCAGCCCGCGCGCGAGGTCTTCGATCAGGTCATCGGGGTCTTCCAGCCCGACCGACAGGCGCATCGTGCCTTCCTTGATGCCGCCGGCCTCGAGATCCGCGCTCCGCACCCGGAAATGCGTCGTCGACGCGGGATGGATGACCAGCGAGCGCGCGTCGCCGACATTGGCGAGATGGGAGAAGATCTGCAGGGCTTCGACAAAGCGCATGCCCGCGGCGCGGTTGCCCTTGAGGGTGAAGCTGAACACCGCTCCGGCGCCCTTCGGCAGGAGCCGCTGCGCCAAGGCATGGTCGGGGTGTTCCGGCAAGTCCGGATGGGAAATCGAGGCGACTGCCGGGTGTCCGGCCAGGAACGCCACCACCTTGCGGGTGTTGTCCACATGCCTGGCCATGCGCAGGGGCAGGGTTTCGATGCCCTGCAGGATCTGGAAAGCGTTGAACGGGCTCATGCAGGCACCGAAATCACGCAGCCCTTCGCGGCGCGCGCGCAGGGCGAAGGGCGCTACCGTCGACTCTTCGGCGAAATTCATGCCGTGGAAGCCTTCGTAAGGCGAGGCGATTTCGCCGAACTTGCCGGTGCGCGCGTGGGCTTGGGCCCAGTCGAAGGTACCGCCATCGACCAGCAGGCCGCCGATGACCGTGCCGTGGCCGCACAGGAACTTGGTGGCGGAGTGATACACCAGATCGGCGCCGTGGTCGAGCGGCTTGAGCAGATACGGAGTGGTGAATGTGCTGTCGACCATCAGCGGCAGGTCGTGGTCGTGCGCCAGCGCCGCTACCCGCGGGATGTCGAGCACATCGAGGCCGGGGTTGCCGAGCGTTTCGCCGAACAGCACGCGTGTTTCGGGCCGGATCGCCGCCCGCCAGGCATCGATGTCGCGCGGGTCGACGAAGGTGGTCTGCACACCGAAGCGCCGCATGGTGTAGTGCAACAGGTTGTGCGAGCCGCCGTACAGTGCACGCGAGGCCACGACGTGGGCACCCGCGCCGGCGATGGTGGCGAGGCCGAGGTGCAGGGCCGCCTGGCCGCTGGCCACGGCGATGCCCGCGACGCCGCCTTCGAGGGCGGCGATGCGTTCCTCGAGCACCGCGTTGGTGGGGTTGGAGATGCGCGAATACACATGGCCGCTGCGTTCCATGTTGAACAGCGCGGCGGCATGGTCGGAGTCGCGAAACGTGTACGACGCGGTCAGGTAGATGGGTGTGGCGTGCGCGCCGGTCGCCGGGTCCGGCGCGGCGCCGGCGTGCAGGGCCAGCGTGTCGAACCCGGGGTACTTGGGAGATGCCATGGCGTTCAGGGTCGTCCGGTGCGTTGCCGCGATCGCGCACACGGCCACCGCGGGGAAAATCAGGGCGCGTGGATGTTATCACGCGGGCCCGGCGCGACTTGCGGGGGCGGCTTGCCCCGCAGGGGAGCAAATGTGACAAAATTCCGCCACTTGTTCCTCGGTGCACGCATGACCTCATCCGCAGCTCGAGACATCCTTGCGCTCAACACGGACGCGGGGGATGTCGATTCGGCCCTCAAGGCGCTGCTGGACGCCGACACCGCATTCGCAGCCCGCTTGCTGGTCACGCTTTCATTGCCCGGCCTCGGGCGCCGGTCGGGTATCGAGCCCGATGATCTCCGCCCGCTCTTCGGCTTGCGGTTCGTCCAGCAGGTCACCGCGGGCCTTCTGCTCGAGGACGCCGGTGCGGACGCCACCGGCTCGGCCATTCTGGCTGCCATTGCCGCGCAGGCAATCGCCAGCCGGATTTCCTTGCCCAAGGGCGAAGAGGTATTCCTTGCGGCCTGGCTCAATTCGACCCCGGCATGGCGCCAGGCGCCCGCCGAGTGGGGGCCCGGCGCCGAACTCGTCGCGGCGCTTGATCGCCATGCCGCACTCGCCCCCGAGGCGCCGCTGTCGGGCGCCCGCGCCGATCTGGTCGCGCAGACCGTGCGCCTGGGTGAACTGCTCGCCAGCCTGGCGCTGCCTTATCCGGAGGCCAACCTGCTCGACCTGATGCAGCGCGCCGCGCGCATCGGGCTTGCGCCCGGCGAGTTCGCCGGCCTGTGCGCGGACGTCGAGCGCCACGCCGAGGAGTGGGGCCGGCATCTCGGGCGACCGCTGAAGGCCGGGTTCGCATTCGACCTCGGCGCGCCGTCCCACGCCGTAGCGGTCCGGTTCACCACCGAGCTAGCCGATGTTTACCGTTACCTGCTGCAGAACGCTGCCATCGACGCCGAGACCGGGCTGCCGAACGCGCGCTATTTCCGCACCCGCCTGGAGAGCGAGTGGGCCGCGGCGCGCCGGCGTGCCGGGCCGCTATCGGTCATCGCGGTCCAGTGCTCAGGCTATGCCGCCGGGGTGGCGCGCGCGCTGCGCGAGGGCGCGCGCATGCAGGATGTGGTTTGCCGCACCGCAGAACTGCAGTTCATGCTCATCTGCATCGATACCGAATTGGCCTACGCCGAAAAGGCGGCGGCGCGCATTCGCGGCAGCGTAGCCGAGCAGGACATGGGCGTCAGCCTGGGGGTGGCGACGCTCGATTCGATGATTTCCAGCGTCGACGATCTGATCGAGCGCGCGCAATCCGCCGCGCGCGACGCGCGGGCGGCCGGGGCGGCATATCAGGCCTGGCAGGCATCGTGATCCGGCACGGGCCGGACGCGCCCGGCAGGCGCCCACGCCAACACGGAACATCACGCTCTGGGAAACACAGCAAGGGAGGTGTGCCATGCAAGTCAGGGAAATCCTGCGCATCAAGGGAAGCACGCTGTACACGGTGACGCCCGCCACCACGATGGCCGATGCCGTCATCAGCATGGCCGATCATGACATCGGCTCGGTCGTGGTCATGGACGCCGGCAAGCTGGCCGGAATGCTCACCTTCCGCGAGATCATCAAGGTGCTGGCCAGGCGGCAACAGGAGAACCGGGTCGGCCCCACGCCGACCATGTCGCAGATCTTCGCCAGCGAGGTGATGAACCGGAACCCGGCGGTGGCTACGCCGGACATGGAGGTCGATGAACTGCGCACCGTCATGATCGAGAGCCATCAGCGCTACATGCCCGTCATGGAGGGCGACGTGCTGCTGGGAGTAATCTCCTTCCACGACGTCGCCCGCGCGGTCCTGGAGGAACAGGCCTTCGAGAACCGCATGCTCAAGGGTTACATCAAGAACTGGCCGGCGTGACTCCGCCGCGTGCCACGGCCGCGCGAGCAGGCTCTCGGGAACATCCCCACTGGAGGCATGGGCCTGGCAGCAGCGACCATCGTAGACGTTGCAGAGGCGCCGGTGCCGCATGCGGCTACTCCGCGGGGCTGCAGGCGGCCGCGCTGGCGGCAGGGCGGCCCGCGGTGAGCATCGGCTAGAATCCGTTATTGTGGTTTTTCACGGCTCGTCATGTCAGGCTCGACCCTGGGCGATCTTTTTCGCGTCACCAATTTCGGCGAATCCCACGGCCCCGCCATCGGTTGCGTGGTCGATGGCTGCCCCCCCGGCATGGCGCTGGATGCCGCGGACATCCAGCGCGATCTGGACCTGCGCAAGCCCGGCACTTCGCGCCATGTGACCCAGCGCAAGGAACCCGACAGCGTTGAAATCCTCTCCGGGACATTCGAGGGCCGCACCACCGGCACCCCGATCGCGCTGCTCATCCGCAACGAGGACCAGCGCAGCCGCGACTACGGCAATATCGTCGATACGTTCCGGCCCGGGCACGCCGACTATGCCTACCGGCAGAAATACGGCGTCCGCGACTACCGCGGCGGCGGTCGCTCGTCGGCCCGCCTGACCGCGCCGACGGTGGCGGCCGGCGCGGTGGCGCGCAAATGGCTGGGCGAGCAGCACGGGTTGAAGATTCGCGCCTACCTTGCCCAGCTGGGTGACATCGTGGTGCCTTTTCGCAGCTGGGACGATGTCGCAGCTCGCGAGGCCAATCCGTTTTTCATCGCCGACCTGTCCGCGGTGGAGCGACTCGAGGCCTACATGGACGCATTGCGCAAGTCCGGCGATTCGGTCGGCGCGCGCGTCACGGTGGTGGCCTCCGGCATGCCGCCGGGCTGGGGCGAACCGGTCTACGATCGCCTGGATGCCGACATCGCCCATGCCATGATGGGCATCAACGCCGTCAAGGGTGTGGAGATCGGGGCCGGCTTCGCCAGCGTCGCGCAGAAAGGCACCGAGCATGGCGACGAGATGACACCGCAGGGTTTTCTCGGCAACAACGCCGGTGGCGTGCTGGGCGGCATTTCCACCGGGCAGGACGTGGTCGTATCGATCGCCCTCAAGCCCACCTCCAGCATCCGCCTGCCGCGCAGGTCCATCGACACGGCCGGCAATCCGGTGGTGGTCGAAACCCACGGGCGCCACGATCCCTGCGTGGGCATCCGCGCCGCGCCAATCGCCGAGGCGGCGCTGGCGATCGTGCTGATGGATCACGCCCTGCGCCATCGCGCCCAGTGCGCGGGCGTGGCGACCGGTACGCCGGTCATCCCCGCGCAGGCCTGAACCTTGGGGCGCGCGGCGGTCGCGCCCGCGCTGGCGCTTTCCGGCTATTACTTCGCGTACTTCGCCTACGTCGGCGCGTACTCGCCCTACATCACGCTCTACCTGCAGGATCTCGGGCTGGCCGCCACCCAGATCGGCATCCTGTACGCGATCCCGCAGGTGATGCGCATTTTCGGGCCCAACGTCTGGGGAACCCTGGCCGATCGCACCAGGGCCCCGGTGGCCATCCTGCGCGTCGCGACGGTGCTGTCGCTCGCCTGCTTCTGCCTTCTCTATCTCGGGTCTTCCTTCGCCTGGGTATTCGCGGTGCTCATCGGCGTGCACTTCTTCACCAGCGCGCAAATGCCGGTGGTGGAGGCGCTCACGCTGCATGAGGTGCGCGAGGCGCCCGGCCGTTACGGCCGCATCCGGGTATGGGGGTCGGTGGGGTTCATCGCCGCCGTGCTGGGACTGGGCGCGCTGCTCGACCATGCGTCGCCGCGGGCGGTCCTGCATGTGGTGGCGGGCCTGCTGTTGCTGACCATCCTGGCGGCATGGCTGGTGCCCCACGGCGCCGGGGGGCGGGGCAGCACCGAGCCCGCTGCCCTGGGGCCCATCCTGCGCCGGCCCGAGGTGCGCGCCTTCCTGTGCGCGGGCGCGCTCAACGCTTTCGCGCACTCGGCGCTCTACACGTTCTATTCGATCTATCTTGCCGACCACGGGTACAGCAAGACCACCATCGGCATCATGTGGGCGCTGGGGGTGGTCATCGAAATCGGCGTATTCCAGGCCATGCCGCAGATCATGCGCCGCTTCGATCCCGCCATGCTGTTCTTTTCCACCTTTGTGGTGTGCGGCGTGCGGTTCCTGATCATCGGCTGGGGCGTGGCCCACTGGTGGTTGCTCGTACTCGCGCAACTGATGCACGCCTCGACGTTTGCGATCTACCACGCCAGCGCCGTCTCCTTGGTCGGCCGCTATTTCGGCGCCGCCAACCAGGCACGCGGGCAGGCCCTTTACATCAGCCTGTCATTCGGGGCAGGCGGATTCGCCGGTGGCCTCGTCAGCGGCGCGCTCTGGGAGCGTGTCGGACCCTCATGGACCTACACCCTGAGCGCCGCCGCCGGCGTACTGGGCGCGGCGCTGCTGGCGGTGACCGGTCAACGCGGCGCCCGGCCGGTTCGTTGAGGGAAGGCGTCCGGACGATCGAAGAGGCGGGAAAACGATATGCA
>CANGUJ010000128.1 GCA_947456845.1 Burkholderiales bacterium
CGCTGGTGGCGCTCGACCTTGGCATCCGGGAAGCCATCCTCGAAATGGCGCCGCACCTGTCCGGGCGTGTGGCAGAACTGGAGCATCCCGTGCCGCCGGCCGAGTGGAGCGAGGAGATGGCCGGCGACGGTCCGCTACGAGTGGGCTTTCTCGGCATGGCCGGCCCGCCTAAGGGTTTTCCACTTTTTTGCGACGTCGCGCGCAAGTCGGCGGGCCGGCACCTGGAATTCCATGGGATCGGGATCGCAGGCTACTCTGCGGACAACGCGCCCGATATAGGCGCGCTAGCGAGTTTGCCGGCTGCCGAGGGGCTCCCGCGCCCGGAGTACCTAAGGAGATTGCGAACCATGGACCTGATTTGCCTCCCGCTTCACGGGCGCACCTATGACTTCGTCGCCAGTGGCTCCATATGCGACGCCATCACTGCCTTGAAGCCGGTCGTTTCCTTCCGCACCCGAACCCTGGCCGCCATGCATGAAAAATACGGCCCGATCGGGATGCTTGCCGATAGCGAGGAGGCGATGGTCGGGTTCTTCCAAGGGCTCACGCGCGCCGGCTTCGCGAAAACCCATGCGGATTGGGTTGCGAATCTCGTCCGGATTCGCGCGGCGCGCGCGCCTGAGGCATTGGGCGCGGCCTATGCGGAAATGACTTTCCGTGCCTCGCCGCAAGTCTCGTAGGCGACGGTCCTGCGGTAGCGTGCATCGAGGGCCGCGCGGCAGCGCTCACGCTTCTCATCCATGCAGCCGCTTCTCCGCCCGCATGCGATGATCATGGCTGGGCCATGGGTCCATTGACTCAAGCGAAAGAGCGCCTCGACATGGATCCGAACAAAGCGGCAAGGCTGGTGGAACAGGCGAACACCGTGCACGGCTGGTTTTCGCGCGAGGCGGCCATGCTCTTTGCGCTGCTCGACGAGGTGCAGCAGGAGAACGCGGTCACCGGACCGTTGTTCGAGATCGGCGTGCATCACGGCAAGAGCGCCTGCCTGATCGGCGCCATGGCGGCGCCGGGACGGGAGCATCTGGGTGTGTGCGACGTGTTCGGCGGGCAGGAATCCAACGCCTCCGGATCGGGATCCGGGGATCGCGACGTGTTCGAGCGCAACATGCGCAGGCTGGTTCCCGGCACTTTGGATGTGCGTGTGTTCGGGAAACTTTCCTCGGCCCTCAGGGCCGGCGAGATCGGCACGGGCTACCGCTGGTTCCACATCGACGGTGGGCACAATCCGAACGAGGCCCTGGGCGACCTGCGCCTCGCGGCAGAAGTGCTGGGCGAGACCGGGCTCATCGTCGTCGACGATCCGTTTCGTCCCGAGTGGCCCGGTGTGACCGAGGCGCTGATCCGCTTTCTGGACCAGGACACGCGTTTTGCCCCGGTCGTGGTGGGGTTCAACAAGCTGGTGCTGGCGCACCGGCTGCATTCGGCGCTTTATTGCGCGGCGATCGACGATAGGGCGCGGCGTGCGGCCTATGGAATCGGGCCGCCTTGGCTGCTGAAGGAATTGCCCTTCCTGCGCGACTCGCTGCGCATCCTTTACCTGCCGTCCCACTATCGCCCTCCCCCCGACGGACTGCTGGCACGAATCGCGAAGGTGTTCAGGCCTTGAAAAGACCAATATCCAGAGGCGCCCGCCTGCCATAGCTCGCCGCGCGCTCCATGCCTCCCAACCCCGCTTTTGACAACGCCGTCGCGCCCGCGTTCGTCGCGGCGTCGCCGCAGCGCTTGCTGCTGCCTAGCTCGATGGATTCGCGCAACCTCTACTGCCGGGAGCTCGGGCGCGCCTACGCTGCTCTCGGCCACACGGTGGTTTTCGGCGCGGATAACCTGGCCGAGGCGGGCATGTCTTTCGACTTCGTGCATCTGCAGTGGCCGGAGGAGCACTATCGCTGGCGTGGCCAGGGTGCGTTTGAGGCGCGAGGCGTGCGTTTCGTCGCCGACCTCGATCGCGTCAAGGCCGCTGGGGCCCGCTTGATCTGGACGGTGCATAACCTGGCGCCCCACGAGAATGTCGAAGACGCCCTCGACCGGCGGATCTATCAGGCGGTCATCGACCGAGCCGATCTGATCGTGCATCACTGCGATGCGTCGGTGGCGGCGCTGGGCGCGCTGTACCGCGTCGGTGCCGGGGTGCGGCATGTTGTCGTGCCGCACGGGAACTATTTCGCCTATCCGCGCGGTATCGCAAAGGCGGAAGCGCGGCACCGGCTCGGGCTACCTGACGATGCGTTCGTGATGCTCGCCTTCGGCAGGGTGCGCGCGTACAAGGGGCTCGACCTCCTGCTGCGCGCCTTCGCTCTCGCCCGCGTGCCGCGCAAGCGCCTGCTGATCGCCGGCGTCTACCGGCCGGCAGGCGGATGGTCGGACCGGGTGCGCATGGCATGGGTCCAGTATTTCAAGCCCGGTGTGCGGGCTTTCCTGCACGAAGTGCCGGACGAGGATGTCCAGGTCCATCTGGCAGCGTCCGACGTGGTGGTCCTGTCGCACCGCGCGGTGCTTAACTCGGGGGTCGCGGTCCTCGGCATGAGCTTTGGCAAGCCGGTCATCGGGCCGCGCGCTGGCTGCCTGCCGGCCGTCATCGCGGGCGACTACAACGTGTTGTACGAACCGGGCGACCCGCTGGCGCTGGCGATGGCGATGGAGCGGTCCTCCCGCATCGACCCTGCAGGGGCGGAGGCGGCGAACATGGCGGCGGCAGCGCGGTGGGACTGGCGCGACATCGCGCAACAGGTGATGGCGGCTGCGACGCGCTGAGCGGGGTGGCTGGTCGCACGTACGGCATCCGGCCGCATGCCTGTTGAGCGCGGACCCGATTCCCGCGCGGGTGTCGCGAGCCTTACGCATTCCCGGTGCCGCCACCCGAACCACCCGAGCGCGCACGCTGTTGGCGGGCCTGGTGGATCATGCCGCGGGTGAAGTGGTATTCGCGCATCGCGGCGAACCAGTCCCTGCGCCGGTTGCGCAGCCGGAACACCAGCGCACGCAGCCGGCTGCGGATGGCGACGCCGTACATCCAGCGCTCTACGGCGAAAACGGTCGCCACGCCGGTGGCGCCGCGCTTCTCAGAGGCATAGACGGCGCGGCCATGCCGGAAGAAGCGCTGCAGAATCCAGTCCGCCTCGAGCTGCTGCTCGCGGATGATGTGCTCGACCCTCGCTTGCGCGCAAAACCAGGCCTTGATCCCGGCCCGCGCCAGGCGCTGGGTGAATTCGGTCTCGGAACCCATCCTGTACAGCCGGCTGCCGTCGGGGCCCACATCCGCGCAGAAGCGCGCGCCCTGGTCGAATATCGAGCGGCGCACCGCCATGTTGGGGCCCCACACGCGGCCGTTGCCGACCTCGCCGTCGCGCAGCGCCGGGTCGGTGATCGCGTAGACCATGCCGAGCGGCACGTCGGCAAGCAGCCAGGCGTCGGGCGGGCGTGGCCAGCGGGGCAGGATCGCGCCGCCGAACAGGCCGTATTCCGGGTGCGCGCGCGCAGCCTCATCGAACGCGCACAGCCAGCGGCGGTCCGGAATCACGTCGTCGTCGGTGAAGACGAAGAGGGTGCCGCGTGCGTGCGTGATGGCTTCATTGAGCGCCCGGTTCTTGCCGCGCCGCGCC
Organism: Burkholderiales bacterium; assembly: GCA_947456845.1. GTDB lineage: Bacteria > Pseudomonadota > Gammaproteobacteria > Burkholderiales > JAEUOS01 > JAEUOS01. Next base: position 3,603 of record CANGUJ010000128.1, read on the forward strand.
ACGTTCAGCACCGTGATGGGCAGCCTTTCTGCGAAGGAGCGCATGATCGTGCCGGTCCGGTCGGTGCTGCCGTTATCGACCGCGATCAGGTGCCATCCCCCCAGCGGCGCGTCGAGTTCGCAGCAGGCTGCGAGGAGGCGCCCCACGGTTGCTTCACCGTTGAAGCTCGAGAAGATTACCGTCAGCATCGGGGGGGGCGTGATTGTCGGCATCGCGGCCCCGGGCAGGGTGCGTGGCCGGGCCGAGAGCCATGCCCTGGCGCGGGAGCCGCCGCCGGCGGACACCGGTTTTCCCTACCCGGCTGCATGCGTCCCGAAGGCGGCGCCATCAGACCAGGAGTTCGACAGCCGGCGGATGCCCGAGAAACGCCTGCGGGCTGGCGCTGGCGCCATAAGCGCCGGATTGATATACGACCAGCAAGTCACCCGGCTGCGCCTCCGGCAGGATGACGTTGTCGCCGAGGATATCCAGCGGCGTGCATAGCGGGCCCACTACCGTGACCGGCGTCGCAGCCGGCGGCGCATCCATCCGGTTGCCGATGGCGAGCGGATAGTTCTTGCGCAGCACCTGCCCGAAGTTGCCGCTCGCGGCCAGGTGGTGGTTGAGTCCGCCTTCGGTTATGAGGAACACGCGGCCCCGGGAAACCTTGCGGTCGAGGATGCGGGTCACGTACAGGCCGGCTTCACCCACCAGGTAACGCCCGAGTTCGAGAATCAGCTTGACATCGCCGAACCGCTGCTGCGCGTCAGGGGCGATGTCCCTCAAGGCCGCAACGATCGGGCCGAGGTCGAGCCTTCTCTCGCCGGGAAAATAGGGGATGCCGAAGCCGCCGCCCAGATTGATGCTGGCAATGCGGGCGGGCGCGAGGTTGGCCAGCCGGCACACCAGGGCGAAGGATGCGCGCAGGTATTGTGCGATGGCTTCGGCGCGCAGGTTCTGCGAGCCGGCATACACATGGAAACCTTCAAAGGCGAGTCCGTCCTTATTGAGGGAAGGCAGCAACGCCGCCACCTGTTCTTCGTCGATGCCGAAGGCACTGGGGCCACCGCCCATTTTCATGCCGGCGTTTCTGAGTTCGAAGGCCGGGTTGACGCGGACGGCCAGGCGCGCGGGTTTGCCCACGGCCCGACCCGCCTCGGCCAGAAGCCGGATGTCGCGCTCCGACTCGGCGTTGACGAGAACGCCGGCGGCGACAGCCTGTCGCACCTCTTGGTCGCGTTTTCCGGGGCCGGCAAAGCCGATGTTTGCCGCAGCCATGCCGGCGTCCAGAGCCATTTCCAGTTCACCGGCGGAGGCGACATCGAATCCATTTACCCGCGAGGCCATGAGCTTGAGCAGCGCCGGCATCGGGTTGGCCTTGACGGCGTAATGAAGATGCACGCCGGCGGGCAGGACAGCAAGCACATCGGCTATGCGTTGCGCGATCTGCGCGCTGTCGTATACATAGAACGGTCCGCCGCCGGCCCGCCGCGCGAGCTCGGTCACGGCGATGCCGCCAACGCGGATTTCCCCGTGGCTCGTCGGGAAATGCGTCATGGGTGCGTGCGCCGGCTTGGAAATGGTCATCGGGCGATACCTTGCCGCTGCGCATCGCACGCCAGCAGGGTCAGGAAAAGAAAAAGCATCAGGAAGCGCGGAGTATCCACCAGACTATCAATCAGCCCGATGACCAGAAATCCGCACAAGGCGGCAAATAGCGCGCCTGCAAACAAGTCTCCCCGAAGCAAGGCGGCGCCGCTCCTCCGCAGGGCGAGCGAGACCAGCCATCCGAAACCGGCCAGCCCGAGCCAGCCCAGGTCGAAAAGGATCGCCAGGGGCATGTTCTTCACATGCCAGCTCAGGTGCGCGTCGTTGCTGAAGAACCAGTGGTCGAGTCCGCGCGCGAAATTGCCGTTTGCGATGAGGTTCCTATCGTCCGCGCCGGTAAGCACGAGGTTGGTGACATCGATGGCCGCTTTACCCGCCGGCGCGTGGACGGAGAACTTGATCGGCCATGTCTGTATGGCCGGGTTGGGCGGGAACTCGATCTGCAGTGCCTGCCATGCGCCCGGCGCGGCGTCGATCCTGCGCGAGCGGCTGGCGCAATCGGATGACGCATACTGCCATTTGCGACAGATCGAAACGGTGATTTCGGCGTCTGCGACGGGCGCACGCACGCGCGCCGTCAGCCGATGCGAGGCGCGCGGATCGATGGAAACCAACTGGTCGATGTACATGTCCTGCCCGGCGCCGAGCCGCAGGAAGGCATCGGTATGTTCGCGCTGGATGCCATAGGTCACGGCGCGATTCTGCTCGGCGCTGCGCCAGTAGTGGATGTCGGGATAGCGGCCGAGACCGGCGCCGAACAGCGTTGCGCCCAGGCCGGTAGGCATGATTCCGAGAGCATCGCTCCAGTGCGCCTCGCGGGTCTCGAGATCCTTCGGTGCGCCCGCGAAGCGCTGCTGGGCGTGCGGCGAAAGGGCAATCGGCAGGGCGACCGCGCATACGGCAGCCACCAGCAGAAGCGCGCCGGGTATCGCCAGGCGTTGCCGGCTGCGCGCCGGCACGATCATGGCCGCGCCGATGGCCAGCACCAGGCCGTAGGCGGCGTATCCGCCGCGCGAGAAGGTGACCATCAGCGCGAATGCGCCGGCCAGCAGGCAGGCAAGGAGGCCGGCGCGAAGCACGGCGCCGGATGCCCGGTAAATGCAGAAAAGCAGGAACGGCGTTGTCAGCACGATGAAGCATTCCACGTAGGCGCCGCCGGTGTGCATCTGCGAAAACGGTCCGGTGACCCGGTAATCGCCGGAAAAATCGAACAGGGCGGTAAATGCGATGCGTTCGAGGATGATCCAGCCCGCAGTCCAGGCCAGTCCCGCGATCAGACCCCAGGCCAGCGGGGCAGTCGGGGCGCCGTGGCAGGCGCAGGCACGACGCCATAGCTGCCACAACAGGGCGGCGAACAGCGCCCCCTTGGCGATACGCAGGCCCGCAAACGGGCTCATATAGTTGTTGAACGCATTGGCGTCCGGCATCTGCAGGGGCCACAGCCCGCGCAGGGTGCCGATCATGTAGGCCGCGGCGAGCAGGAGCACCGGCACCGTCAGGAACGGGTCGCGATACGCAGGGCGCGGCGCGGGCAGGCGCGCCAGACCGATCGCCAGGCCGATGGCCAGCAGCGCGTCATGCTCATCAAGGAAGAAGCGCCCGCTCCAGTGCGCCAGGTCGAGCATGGGTACCGCCGCCAACGCGATTCCGAAGAACCAGGATGGCCGAACCCAGACGAGGGTGGCGAAGCCCGCGTAGAAAAGGCCCAGCAGCCCGGGCCGGGTTGGGAAGCCTGTCAACCAGGCGGCCACGGCTGCGCCCACCACCGCGAGCAGCGCCTTGTGCGCGACCGGCATGTCCGCGAAAGTGACCAGCGCCGCGGCTGCTCTGGGCGACGCTTGCGCGTCAACAGCGGGGGGGGCGGCTGCTTGAGGGGCGGTGCCGATATCGGCTGCGGCGTGCACGGGCCCGCCGACGGGTGGCCTGACCGCTGCACCGACGCGCTTCATCAGCTGCGCGACCACCCAGGCCGCGGTTGCGGCCACCAGCAGGTTGGTCGGGTCGGGCCGCAGCGCGGGTAGCGTCGCCTTGGCGGCTTCAACGCCGAATGCGAGCAGGGCGGCGATGGCCAGAGATGTTCCGGGTTCCCGCTTCCAGGCCCAGCAGAAAACGCCCACCGGTGCGTACATGAGCGATATGCCCAACAGGCTATTGAGGGCTTTCGCCTCGCTGGTGAAGTAGTGATAGTAAAACGGCATGTAGCGTAAATCCGCCACGACGGCGGGCACATTCGCGATATCCCAGCCGCCGCGCATGAGTCCGCTGGCTGCGGCCAGGGCGGCGATATAGGCCGGCAGCAGCACCGGGGATAGGCGGCTTACCAGGGCGGCGATCACCGACGGGCCAAGGCCCGCGCGGGCCTCCCACGCCATGGCCGCCAGTCCGAAGGCCGCCGCGCGGGTGAGGACCGATACCCCCTGGCTGTAGCCGCTGGCGACGAAGAACTGCAGCGTCTCCATCAGCGCGCCCAACAGCGCTCCACAGAGGAGGGCATAGCCGAAGGAGTAGCGGCGCCTGCCGGCATGCAGGCGCGCCACCAGAAGGCCCACCGGAAACGCCAGGAGCGTCTCCACCGCGGGCGAAACAAGAACGGTGCGCATCCAGCCGTCCGCGGTCAGTTCAGCGGCGAACCCCCAGCCTGCCCGTCCGGAGGCAAGCTTGTCGGCGATCTCCTGGCCGGACAAGAGAAAATCATACGGAAACAGGCCCAGCAACACGAACGCAAGCGCATAAGCCTCCAGCAGGTGCGGCGCGAGCGCGCCGGACTTGTCACGGATGGTCGCGAGTACGCGGCTGACCCGGTGCATCCAGAGCGTCGCGATCAGGATGCCTGCCGCGGCGCCGAGGGCTTCGGCGAGCAGGTCGTTGAGCGAGACGGTACGCGGCGGAAAGAACAGCTGGGAGAACTCCACGCCCAACGCCAGGCTCAAGGCAAACACGGCGGCGATGGCGGCGGCGCCGGCCCGTCCGAATCCCGGTACGCGGCCGCGTAGCGCCAGCACCGTGAAAAAGCCCAGCGGCAGGTAGAGCACGCCGTTGGCGATCCAGTCGGCGCGGCTTTCAATGCCCAGGATAAGGAAGGGCATGTTGGCGAAGGCTCGCCAAGCCGCCTCCGGCGGCAGGGCGCGAAAATCCAGCGGCACCAGGCTGCCGTAGATGACGAACAGGGTGTAGCCGGCCCACAACCAGGCGCCACCGTGGCCGATGCCGCGGGCTTGCCGCGCGGGCAGCGGGAGGTCCCGAACCGGAATCGCCGTCTCGGTTGCCATCCGGATCGCCTACACGCTGTCCGCGCGGGGGAACGCTTCAGCCAGGGCGCGCCGGTCGATCTTGCCGTTCGGGTTGCGCGGCAGGGGGGTGTCGCGCACCATGGTGTGGGCAGGCATCATGAAGGCGGGCAAGCGGCTGCGGCAGAAGGCCAGCAGCGCGTCGGGATCGAAGCCGCCGGCGGAGTCGGGCAATACGGCGACGGCGATGGCCTGTCCGAGGACCGGGTCGGGCACGCCGAAGGCGGCGCACTCGGACACCAGCCCGGAGGCGTAGATCGTCTCCTCGACCTCGGTCGGGCTGACGCGGTAGCCGGAGGTCTTGATCATGTCGTCCTGCCGGCCGACGAAATAAAGGAACCCATCGGCGTCCGCCCGCACGGTGTCGCCGGAAAACACCGCAAGTTCGGGCAGCGGCAGGCCGGCCGGACGCCGGCCGGCCGCCTCAGGCAGCGGGCGAAAGCGCTCCGCCGTGGTTTGCGGGTCGTTCCAGTAGCCCAGCGCGACCAGCGCGCCGCGATGCACCAGTTCGCCCGCCTCGCCCGCGGCGCACGGGCTGCCGTCCGGGCGCAGTACCAGTACCTCTGCGTTTGGAATCGCGCGCCCGATCGAATCCGGCCGCCGGTCCACCTCTTCGGGCGGCAGGTAGGTCGAGCGAAAGGCTTCGGTCAGCCCGTACATCAGGTACGGTCGCGCACGCGGGAGGCGCTGGCGCAACGCGGCCAGCGTCTCGCGCGGCATGTGTCCGCCGGTATTGGCGAAATAGCGCAGGCTCTGCGCCGCGCCTGCCGGCCAGTCCAGGCGCGCCAGCTGGATGTAGA
>CANGUJ010000129.1 GCA_947456845.1 Burkholderiales bacterium
CGGCACGGCGTTCCGTCGGGGCCGGCCAGACGAGCCGGCTGCGCGCGTCGACCGCGGGCGCTGGCGGGCGCGCGCAGCGCGGTTCGCGGGGCTGGTCGTGGATCGATCGCATTCTCATCCTCTGCCGGATTATGCCGCGCCGCAGCGACTGCGCGGCCGGTTCGCGCATAATCCGTAGCATGCGTCCGGCACGTCGACTGTTTTCGTTCCTCCCTCTGATACTGCTTGCGGCTTGCAGCCCCGCGCTCGACTGGCGCGAGTACCGCATGCCCGACGCCGGCTTCACCATCTTGTTGCCGCAGAAGCCCGCGCAGGCCGAGCGGCGCCTGCAAACGCCCGCCGGCGAGGTGGCCATGCGCATGTATTCCGCGCGCACCGGCGAGCACGTATTTGCCGTCGGGTTTGCCGATTTTCCGGGCGCGGTCGACGCGGCGCTCCTCGAGGCCATGCGCGATGTCCTGGCGGCCAACATCGGCGCACGCATTGCCGCGGAGAGGTCGGTGGCGTCCGGCGCATTCACGGGGCGTGAATTCAGCGCGGTCGGTCAGGTCGGGCGCGCCGGCCAGGCCAAGGCGGCGACCATGCGCGCGCGCGTGCTTGCCAACGACAGGCGCTATGTGCAACTGGTGTCGGTGGGTCCCGACGAAGGCGCGCCGGCGGCGGCTGATGTCGACATGTTCATGACGTCGCTCAAGTCGGACTGACGGTCCGCGTAGCGCGCGCCGCCCTATTCGCCCTTGAGTCCCTTTTCCTTGACGATCTTCGCCCAGCGCTCGGTCTCGCGGCGCATCATGGCGGTGAGTTCCTGCGGGTTCATGTAGTTGACGGTGAGCCCCTGCTTGTTGAGGGTATCCGCCACATCCGGCTGGCGCACGATATCGCGCAGGGTCGCGGCCAGCTTGTTGACGATGTCCGGCGGCGTCTTGCCGGCGGTGAAGACGGCATACCACACGCTTGCGTTGACATCGCGCGGTCCGCCGGCTTCTTGGATGGTCGGCACGTCCGGTGCCGCGGCGACGCGCTTGTCATAGGCCAGCCCAAGCACCTTGAGCCGCCCCTGGCGGACCTGCGGCAGCGCGGTGTGCACCGGCATGAACATCGCCTCGACGGCGCCGCCGATCACATCGGTCACCGCGCCGGCCGAGCCCCGATACGGAACGTGCAGCATGAAGGTGCCGGTGGCGACCTTGAACAGTTCGCCGGTCAGGTGCTGCGGCGTACCCACGCCCGGGGACGAGTAGGAGAGCTTGCCCGGCCTGGCCTTGAGCAGGGCGACGAATTCCTTGACATTGGACGCCGGCACGCCGTTGCCCACCACCAGCGCGAGGTATCCATCGGTCAGGTTGGCGACCGGGGCAAGATCGCGGAACGGGTCCCAGGGCAGCCCCTGATAGATCAGGGGGTTGAACACCACCGGGCTGGCGGTGACCATGATGGTGTAGCCGTCCGGGGCGGCCTTGGCGACCGCTTCGGTGCCGATGTTGCCCGAAGCGCCGGGCCGGTTCTCGATGACGACCGGCTGCCCGAGGCGCTCGGTCAGTTTCGGACCGATGGTGCGGGCGATGATGTCCTGTCCGGTGCCTGGCGTGAAGGGAACGATGAAACGGATCGGCCGCGTCGGCCATTCCTGGGCGGCGCCCGGGGCGCAGGCAATGGCCAGAAGCAATCCGGCGATGAGTGGAATTCGCATGTCTTGGCAGTGAAAGAGGGTTGGGACACCCGGCCGGCATGCAACAGCCGCGCCAGCTTTGTAGTGGCTGTTGGCCGATGACGGCAGGGCTATTTCTTGTCGCGCAGCTCGCGTCGCAGGATCTTGCCGACCGGAGTCTTGGGCAGCTCGGTGCGGAACTCCACGAGCTTGGGCACCTTGTAGCCGGTGAGATGCTGCTTGCAGTGCTCGATGACCTGCTCCTTGGTGAGATTCGGATCCTTCTTGACCACCACCACCTTGACGGCCTCGCCGGACTTGTCGTCAGGCACGCCGACGCTGGCGCATTCGAGGACGCCGGGATGCATCTGCACGACCCCCTCGATCTCGTTCGGGTAGACGTTGAAGCCCGACACCAGGATCATGTCCTTCTTGCGGTCGGTGATGTAGGCATAGCCGTTCATGTCCATGTGGCCGACGTCGCCGGTGAGCAGCCAGCCGTCGCGGATCACCTTCGCGGTTTCCTCGGGGCGCTGCCAGTAGCCCTTCATCACCTGCGGGCCGCGGATGCAGATTTCCCCGGTGCAGGCTTCGATCGGCCCCTTGCCGTCCCACAGCGGCAGTTCCACGAAGTCGTCGTTGCGGATCGAAAATTCCGTGGACGGCAGGGGCAGGCCGATGGAGCCGTTCCATGGCGTGCCCATCGGGTTGATGGATGCGCCCGGCGAGGTTTCGGTCAGCCCGTAGGCCTCGGTGAGGAACTTGCCGGTCACCTGCTGCCATTTCTCGGCCACCGCTTTTTGCACCGCCGCGCCGCCGCCCAGGACCACCTTGACCTGCTTGAAGTCGAGCTCGGCGAATCCCGGCGTGTTGAGCAGCCCGTTGAACAGGGTGTTGACCCCGGTGAGGACGGTCCAGGGCCATTTCCGGAGTTCCTCGATGAACGCCGGCAGGTCGCGCGGATTGGTGATCAGCACGTTGAGGGCGCCCCATTTCATGAACGAGAGCGTCGCGGTGAGGCAGAAGATGTGGTACATCGGCAGCGGGGAGATCACAACCTCCTTGCCCTCGACGAAATCGGTCGATGTCCATGCGCCCGACTGGTGCAGGTTGGCCACGATGTTGCGATGGGTCAGCATCGCGCCCTTGGACAGGCCGGTGGTGCCGCCGGTGTACTGCAGGAACGCGAGATCGTCCAAGCCCGGCTCGAACGGCTTCATCTGCGCCGCGGCGCCGCGGTCGAGCGCGGCGCGCATGGTGATGGCGCCGTCGATGCGCCAGTCCGGCACCATTTTCTTCACGTTCTTGATGACGAAGTTGACGATCCAGCGCTTGGGCACCGGCAGCATGTCGCCGATCTGGGTGGTGATGACATGCTCCACCGGCGTGGCCTTCATCACCTGCTGCAGGGTCGTCGCGAAGTTCTCGACGATGACGATGGCCTTGGCGCCGGAGTCCTTGAGCTGATGCTCCAGTTCCCGCGGCGTGTACAGCGGATTGACATTGACCACGATCATGCCGGCCCGCAGGATGCCGAAGATCGCGATCGGGTATTGCAGCAGGTTGGGCATCATCACCGCCACGCGGTCGCCCGCGGCGAGACCGGGAAGCGACTGCAGGTAAGCGGCGAAGTCGCGGGTCTTGCGGTCGAGTTCGGCGTAGGTCATCTGCACGCCGAAGTTGGCGTAGGCGGGCAGGTCGCGGAACTTCTCGCAGCAGCTCTCGAACAGGTGCTTGATCGAGCGATAGGCACCGTAGTCGATTTCAGCCGGAACGCCCTCGGGATAGTGCTTCAGCCATACTTTGTCGACCATGATCGTCTCCACGGAATGAGGGATGTTGTTGTCTGGGAGGTTGCTGTCTACGACCCTCTAGTGTCGCCCCGGGCGCGCGCCAGGGAAAGCTAGGATATCCCCTGATCGGGATTTTCGCCGAACGGATCGGTCCGGGCCGCGAACAACGCGTCCATCAGCCGCGTTTCGCGCGACTGTATCGTGTCGAGAAAAGCGGCCGCCCCGTCCATGCGCTTGAAGGCGCCGAACCCGCGCTCAAGGAAACTCTGCAGGTGGGCGAAGCCGGCCGTTCTTGCCGGGCGGCGCATCAGGCGCAGCGTGCCCTCGATCAAGGGCACGCGCGTCAAGGTATCGAGGGCGTTGCCGACGTGGCGCATCAGGGCGATCTGGTGTTCGCGTGCCGGTCGGTTGGCGCAGGCGCGGTAGGCCCGTGCGTAGGCCTCCCCGGTCAGGGCGGCGCAGTCCTGCGCCGGCAGTTGCGCCGCGGTGGCCGTGTCAAGCTCCTCGGACAGCGCGTCGAGTTCAACCGCGTCGGCGATGGTGGACAGCGCCGCCGCCGGCAGCATGGTGGTCAGCTTGGGCAGGATGCGGGCGATGTCGGCATCGCGCCCGGAATAGTCCTTGGGGCCGTACAGGTCGGTCAGAAAAAACAGCGCGGCATCCCGGTAGCGCGGATGGTCGAGCAGGTCCGCATAGGTGCCGGCCAGCCGGTCGGCTTGCCAGCGCTTGAGCGCCAGTTGCCGGGCCGCGCGTTCCGGGTGGCCGAAAGCGTCGCTTCTGGCGGCCGTGAGACGCTCGAGTGAGCGGGCCAGGCGCGTTGCGGCTTCACGCTTGCTTTCGGCGCTCACCCGGCCATCGGAGTCACATCGTGCCCCCGTCGGAATTCGGGCTCCACTCCTCCATGTCGAAGCTTTCTCCGCCGGAGACCGCGCGCCCCGCCTTGTCGAAGTTGACCACGATCCTGATCTTGCGCATTTGTCCGCCCTCGGCATAGGCGGCGTAGTCCCAGGCCTCGCCGCCGTCCCGCAGCGGAAACACCTGTCCGGGCCGGCCGAGCAGGCGCGCGACGTCCTCGCGGACGTCCTGCCCCATGCGGATGCGCGCCACCGTGGACACGGTCAAGACCTGGTCGAGCGCGACGAGTTTGCCATTGCGGTCGAAGCGGGCCATGTAGGTATGGCGGCCCAACGGCCCGCGCGGATACTCCCAGGACTCCACGAAGGATGCGCCGGCGGGCGCGGGATGCACGGCCGCGGGTGCGCCCATCACCGTACGCACATCGGCCTGGCTCGCGGTGCCGGGATTGAGGGACGATCCGCTGTAGGACGCGCAGCCGGAAAGCCCGAGCGCGACCGCGGCGGCAACCAGCCGCCTCGCGGGTTGGAGGGAGAAAATCATGTCGAAGCCCTTTCAAAAACATGATAACGCGATTCCTGCGCCCGACGCTCGCCCCAGGGGAGGCGGCAGTGTCCGCATGCATGACCTACACTCGTTCCCATGCTTGCCGCAGCGCTGGTGTTCATCATGGTGGTGGTGGCCGGAATCGCCGGTCCGCTCGGTATTCCCGCATTGATCGCGGGCATCGTGGCCGCGAGTTTCGTTCTGGCTGGCCTTGCGGCCCCGCCGCGCCCGTCGCCGGCGCGGGCCGGTGCGGCGTCCCGCATGCGGCTCTGGCTCGGGGAAATCCTCGTTGCCTGCGCGATCATGCTCCTGTTCATGCCTTTCGAGCGGTGGCTGATGCGGCGCGGCGTCAGGGGTTCGCCCGCCGGACCCGGTCCGGTGCTGCTGGTCCATGGTTATGTGAACAACGCCGGCGCCCTTTTCATCCTTTGGCGCGCGATTAAAGCGGCCGGGCATGGCACCTACACGCTCAATCTGACGCCGGTGTATTCGGACATCGACGCCTATGCCGACCTGCTGGAACGCAGGCTGGCGGAGGTGCAGGCGTGCGAGAACGGCAGGCCGGTGGCGCTGGTCTGCCACAGCATGGGCGGGCTGGCGGCGCGCGCCTACCTGCGCAAGCATGGCGGCAAGCGGGTGGCGCGGCTCATCACCCTGGGCACGCCGCACGACGGAACAGCGCTGGCGCGCGCCGCCATGGGCGAGAACGGCCGCCAGATGCGCCCCGGCAGCGCCTGGCTGCGCGCACTCGCCGCGCATGAGCAGGGCGTGTGGCCGTGTCCGGTCACCTCGATCTATTCCCGCGACGACAATATCGTCGTGCCCCAGCTTTCGGCCCACCTGGAGGGCGCGCGCAACATCGCCCTGGACGGCATCGGCCATGTCAGCCTGCCGATGAGTGCCGCGGTGGCGCGCCTGGTGGTGACTGAATTGCCGAGCGGCAGGAGCGCGCCGGCGGCCTGACCCGGCGCCGCGCCGGGCCGGGCGAACCGCGCTTTCAGGCGGATTTGCCGAGCAGCGTGAAATGCTCCACCGCCGGCGCGCCGGCGAAGAACGGGCCGACGATGGCGCGCCAGTCCTGGAAGGCGGGCGAGGCGCGGAAATCCACGGTATGGTTTTCCAGCGTTTCCCAGAAGATCATGAGGACGTAGCGGTCCGGGCTCTCCACACCGCGGTTGACCTTGTAGCCGCGGAAGCCCTTGGCCTTCGCGATCACGGTTTCGACGCCGCGGATGATGGCTGCGTCGAATTCGGCGCCGCGGCCGGGGTGGATGCGGATGTCGGCCAGTTCGAGGATCATCAGAAATGGATTCCCTTGAGGAGTTGCTGGAAGGCGACCTGGTCGGCGGTCGGTTCGGCGGGCCGGGCGGCGCCGTCCTTGCCCTTGGCCGCGTCGGAATCGGGGAACATGCGGAACGAGGTGTTCATGGTGATCTGGGCGATACGCGGCAGGAGCGCATGCAGCACCTCGCCGAAGATTCCCAGGCGGGTGGCGATGCGCACCGGCTCATAGACGATGGCTTCGACGATCATGTCGGCCGCCTGCTCCGGGGTGAGGGTGGGCACGTTGTTGTAGATCTTGGTGGGCGCGATCATGGGCGTCTTCACCAGCGGCATGTTGATGGTGGTGAACTTCACGCCGGTGTCGGCATACTCCGAGGCCGCGCAGCGGGTGAAGGCATCGAGGGCCGCCTTGGAGGCCACATAGGCGGAAAAGCGCGGTGCGTTGGTGAGCACCCCGATGGAGGAGATGTTGATCACCTGCCCCTTGCGCTTCCTGGTCATGCCGGGCAGGAAGGCCAGCGTGACCCGGAGTGCGCCGAAGTAATTCACATGCATGGTGCGCTCGAAGTCGTGGAAGCGATCCGACGAGTTCTCGATCGCGCGGCGGATCGAGCGGCCGGCGTTGTTGACCAGGATGTCGACGCCGCCATGTTTCTCGTTGACCGTGGCCGCGAACTCGGCGCAGGCCTTCTCGTCCCCCACGTCGGCGGAGTAGGTGAAGACCTTCCCGCCGTTCCTGGCGCAGGCCTCGATTTCCGCATGCGCGGCCGCCAGTTTGTCGGGATCGCGCGCGACGATGACGACGGTGGCGCCGGCCTCGGCGATCTTCTTGGCCGCCGCCAGGCCGATCCCGGAGGAGCCGCCTGTGATCATCACGACCTTGCCGCGCACCTTGCCCTTGAGCGAGCGGTCGATGAGCAGGTCCGGGTCGAGGTGGCGCTCCCAGTAATCCCACAGCACCCAGGCATAGGTTTCCAGGTTCGGGCAGGCGATGCCGGTACCCTTCAACGCCTTGTCGGTTTCACGCGAGTCGAAGCGGGTCGGGTAGTTGACGAACTGCATCATGTCCTCGGGCAGGCCGAGATCCTTCATTACCGCATTGCGGATGCGCCGCGCCGGGGTGAGCGACATCAGGCTCTTCTTTACCCCGCGCGGGATGAAGCCGAACAGCGCGGCGTTGATGCGCATCTCCATGCGCGGCGCATGGGCGGCCTTGCAAAAAATGTTCAGGACGTCGCCGACCCGATGCGGGTTCGGGTCGGTCAGGTGGAAGGCCTTTCCATCGCCCTTCTCCAGGTGCATGATGTGGTCCATCGCATCGACTACGAAATCCACCGGCACGATGTTGATGCGCCCGCCCTCGATGCCGATCGCGGGCATCCATGGCGGCAGGATCCGGCGCATCTTCTGGATCAGCTTGAAGAAGTAGTAGGGGCCGTCGATCTTGTCCATCTCGCCGGTTTTCGAGTCGCCGACCACCAGCCCCGGGCGATAGACCCGCCACGGCATGGCGCATTCCCGGCGGGCGATGGCTTCGGATTCGTGCTTGGTGGCGAAATAGGGATGGTCGAGGTTCTCGGCTTCCTCGAACATGTCCTCGCGCCATACGCCTTCGTACAGGCCCGCCGCGGCGATGGAAGAGACATGGTGGAAGCGCGCCGCCTTGATCGCATTGGCGAACTGCACCGCGTTGCGGGTACCGTCGATGTTGCCGGCCTGCTGTTCCTCGGCGCTGGCTTTCAGGTCGTAGATCGCGGCGAGGTGGACGAAATGCGCCACCTTGCCGGCGAGCTTCTTCCTGTCGCCGGCGGATACGCCGAGTTCGGGCTGGGTCATGTCGCCCATGACCGCGACGGCACGCCGTTCATCCACACCCCAGTAGTCGAGCAAGGCGGCGCGTTGCTTGTCGCCGCGGCTGCCGGTGGCGCGCGAAAGAAAGTAGACGACCGTGTTCTCGCGGGAGAGGATCTTGCGGACCAGCCGCTTGCCGATGAATCCGGACGCGCCGGTGATGAAATATCCCGTACTCATGTCTGTCTCCAAAAAGGGTTGCCGCGCCCGATGCTATGATCGACCATGTTTTCCCGGGGCGGCAGGCACGGGGCGGCAGGCAGTGTGTGCCGTTTTTCAGGTGCCGCCTTTTAGGTGCCGATTGGCAGTTGCCGATTGGCCGATGCCGCACTCGGCAACCCGATTGTAAATGCTGGGCCCGTTCGCGTTTCCGGGCCGCGCCCCCCTTCACACGGCGCATGGTCGCCGTCCACCATCGAGCCAACCCGTCGCCATGAGCACAGCCCACGCCGCCTTGTCCGAAAGCCAGCGCCGATCGATGCACGCGATCGGCCCGATATGGGGGCAAGACATCCAGAAGCACCGGGACGTGGTGGTCGCCGCCTACAGCCCGGTGCTGGCCGCCGCGCCCAAGGCGGGCGTGACGGTCGCGCGTGACCTGCCCTACGGGGCGCATGCGCGCCAGGTGCTCGACATCCTGGCGCCTGCGCTCGCCAAAGCCGCGCCGGTGGTGATGTTCGTGCACGGCGGCGCGTTCGTGCGCGGCGACAAGCGCATCAACGACGAGATCTACGACAACGTCCTGATCTGGTTTGCGCGGCACGGGTATGTCGGCGTCAATGTCGAGTTCCGGCTCGCGCCGGAAGCGCCATGGCCGGGTGGCGCCGACGACCTCGCGCGCGCGGTGGCCTGGGTCAAGGCCAACATCGGCGCGCATGGCGGTGATCCGGGTTCGATTTTCGTGATCGGCCATTCCGCCGGCGGCACCCATGTGGCCACCCATGCCTGGGACCCGGCGGCGGGGTATCTGGGCCGGGATCTCAAGGGCATCGTGCTGCTGTCGGCGCGTTTGCGCGCCGACGTTCTCGCCGAGAACCCCAACGCGGCCGGCGTGCGCGCCTATTTCGGCGACGAAGAATCCCGCTACGAGGCGCGCTCCCCGCTGATGTACGCGGGCGCAAGCGCCTTGCCGGTCATGCTGGCGATCGCCCAGTACGAAAACCCGCTGCTCGACCTGTACGGGCTTGAGGCCGCGCACCGCATCGCGGTCGCCCGGCGCAAGGCGCCGCGCTTCATGCGCCTGGCCGGCCACAACCACATCTCCATCGTGGCGCACTTCAACACGGTCGA
>CANGUJ010000130.1 GCA_947456845.1 Burkholderiales bacterium
GCGATCGCGCAACGCTATCGCTTTTTCAGCTACGGCGACGCGATGCTGCTCTCCCGCGCGGCCGGCGCCTGAAGGCCGGCGCCTCAGCGCCGGCCGGCCAGCGCGGACTGGATCGCCACGCCAAGTTCAAGCACCGCCATGTCTTCACCGGGCGCGCCCAGCACCTGCAGCCCGCAGGAAAGTTCGCCCTCGGCACAAGGCATGGGCAATGAAAGTCCCGGCGCACCCGCCACATTGCCCAGCACCGTGAGGTCGGCCTGGTTGGCCGGCGGCGTGGCATCAAAGCTGAAAGGCAATTGCGGCGCGGTGGGCAAAAGCAGGCACTCCGCGTCACCCAGCAATCGGCGGAACAGGGGCGTGCCTGTCTCGAGCAGCACCAGGGCGCGGGCCATGTCGCGTGATCCCTTGCCCTCCGCCCATGCCATGGCAGCGGCCATGTCGCCAGGGAAGGCGTCGCGCCCGGCGCGCCACTGCGCATCGAAGGTCACCAGCATTTCGGCCTCGGACAACAGCAGGCCGGCGCGGCGAATCGCGCTCAACTCGCAGGCGGGCGGATCGAAACGCTTGATCGCATGGCCCCGGGAGGCAAGCTCGGCGAGCGTGTGCTCGAAACGCGCCCACACGGCCGCATCGACAGGGGTGCCGAAGGGCGTTGCGGGTGCACGCAGGCGACGCGGTACGGGCCGCGTTGCCCAGCCGGAATAGGCGCGCGCATACGGATCGGCCGCATCGAACCCGGCCGCCAGCGGCAGTGCCTGCTTGAGCGTCTCCACATCCCGCGCCAGCAGACCCACATTGTCAAGCCGCGCACACAAGGGCACGACCGAAGCACCACTGATCGCGCCTGCAGAAGGCTTGATGCCGGCGGTGCCGCAATAGCTGGCCGGAATGCGCACCGAGCCCATGGTGTCGGACCCTAGCGCGAAGTCGGCCCAGCCAGCCGCCACCGCCGCCGCCGAACCACCGCTGGAGCCCCCGGGCACCAAACCCGGATGCGTCGGGTTGATGCAATTGCCGAAGTCCGCATTGCGGTTGGTGGCGCCGAACGCCGCCGGGTGCATGTTGGCCTTGCCGAGGATCACCGCGCCGGCGGCCCGCAGGCGCGCCACCACGAAAGCATCCCGGGTCGCGACCTGGCCGCGTCGAAAGCCCAATCCTGCCGTGGTTGGCATGCCGGCCACGTCGATGTTGTCCTTGACCGCCAGCGTCATGCCGTCGATCGGCGAGAGCGGCCGGCCCGCCGCGTGGCGGGCGTCGCTGGCGCGCGCGGCGGCCAGCGCCCCTTCCGCATCGATGTGAATGTAGATGGCCCAGTCCGTGTTGCGCGCCCCGATATCGGCCAGAACAGCCTCGACGCGGGAAGCCTTGCTCGTCATGTTTGCGCTTTCTTGCGTTCGTCCAGCAGCCGGATCGGCTTCTGGCGGGATTCAACGCCGGTCAGCGCCGAGAGGCTGCCGCGCGGCGACAGTGCCACCCCCACCTCGACGCCGAGGCGCTTTTTGAGCAGTTCGCGATACGCCGCCACGCGCGACGCATCGGCCTCGCCGCGCGTCTCGATGCGCACCGCGAAAGTCTCGTTGCCTGTGCCATCGGTACCCTGCACGCATACATATTCGCCGGCGAAGTCGCCCATCTCGGAGAGGATGTTGCCAATCGCCTGCGGATAGACGTTGATGCCCTTGATCTTGACCATGCTGTCGCTGCGGCCGAGGAAACCGGCGATGCGCCGGAACGGCAGTCCGAGCGCGGAAGCCCCCGGCAGCACCCGGGTGATGTCATGGGTGTTGAAGCGGATGATGGGGAACAGGTCGTCGATGTAGAGGCAGGTGACGATGATGTCGCCCACCTGCCCCGGCGGCACAGGGCGGCCGCTGTCGACGTCGGCGACCTCCACATACTGCGCATCCTCCATCAGGTACAGGCCGGCATGGTCAGGGCCCTCGCCGGCGATGGCGCCGGTATCGCCCACCCCATACCAGTCGAATAATTCCACCTGCGGCCCCCAGACGGCGCCCAGGGAGGCGCGCACCTCGTCGGTCAGGTGGCCACAGATCAGGCGCAGGCGAATGTCCTTGGCAGGGTCGATGCCCTGCTCGACCGCCACCTGCGCCAGGCGCTTCAGATAGTCGCCGAACCCCACCAGCACGGTGGCGCCGAAGTCGCGCATCAACTCCACCTGCCTGGCCGAGGGGGTTTCGACGCCGGTGCCGGCGGACAGGAAGATCGCCGCCGTGTAGCGCGCGATGGTTTCGCGGATGTAATGCCCGCCGTTGATCAGGCCGTGGCCGTATACCGAATGCACGACGTCCTGCGCGCCCACGCCCTGCATGCGGTAGATGCGCGCCAGGAGCAGGTTCTGCACCTCGCGGGTCTTGGGGCTGAAGATGAGCGGCTGCGGCATGCCGGTGGTGCCCGAGGTGGTGTGCACGATCATCGGCAGGATGCGCCCATCGACCGGGATTTCACGGCCATGGTGGTCACCGAACGGCGGCCGCCGGGCGATGGCGTCCATCACGTCCTGCTTGCCGAACGCCGGCAGCTTGCCGATGTCGTCGATCGAGGCGATGTCGCTCGCGGCCACCCCGGCGCCGCGCCACAGGCGTTGGTAGAACGGGATCTGCCAGGCCCGCGCCACCGCCCGCATGAACTGCGCGTTCTGCAGCGCGCGCAGTTCGTCCGCCCCCATGCCGGCGAAGCGGGCCGGAAAGGCATCCCCGATCGGGTAGGCCCGCGTCAGGGCGGCGGGATCGACAGCCTCGAAATAGGTGGCGGCGTGCACTTGGGTCCGGATAAAGGGCGCGAGGTTACAAGGGTACAAGGAAGGTCATGACGGGTTTTATGACGGGTTTTATGACGGGTTATGAGGTCATGGCCGGGAAGTCTTTGCAGTCGCGCCCGCGTATGGCAATATGACCGGACAAATTATTCCATAGCCCATGCACCCGCACAACGCGATGCGGGCAGTCCGACAGCCTCTGTCACCCGAGCAAGTCCCGCGCCCATTGTCCGCCCCCCGCAAACCCGTTCAACCGCGCTACCGCAGCGTCGCCGATACCCTGATGGAAGGCATCGTCTCCGGCAAGTATCCGGTGGGCGCGGTGCTGCCGGGCGAAACCGACGTGGCGGCGCAGTTTTCCATCAGCCGCCACACCGCGCGCGACGCCATGCGCCTGCTCGAGCAGGCCGGCATGATCACACGCCGCCGCCGCGTAGGCTCCACGGTGGTGAGCAGCGAGTTGCCGCTGCGCTACAACCAGCGCATCGAATCCATCAACGACCTGCTCCAGTACAGCAACGCCTCGCGCATGTCCATCCTCGAGGCGCGCGAGGTGACGCTCACCGAGCCCCAGGCCCAGTTGCTGCGGCTGAAGACCGGGGCGCCGTGCATGTTCCTCACCGGCATCCGCTACCAGCGCGACGACAACCGGCCGTTCGCGTATTCGGAGATATTCCTGCCGGTCGCAACCCGGGCCACGCGCGAGAAGATGCGCGATCCGCTGGCGGCGGCGCGCGAGCTGACACGCAAGGTCGACACGCCGCGCCTGCAGAGCATCGAGCAATCCCTGATGGCCGAATCGGCCTCGCGCAAGCTGGCAGGCATCCTCAAGCTGCGCGCTGGCGCTGCGCTGCTCAAATCGATGCGGGTGTATTTCGGCAGCAACGGCCGCGTCACGGCGACCTCGACCACCTGGCACGCCGGCGACCTGTTCAGCTATTCGACCACGCTGACCAAGAGCGGCTGAGCGCCCTGCCCGCGCCGCCGCGCCCGGTACCGATCAGGCCAGCCCGATCGCCTTGGCCGCCGCCTTGAGGCTTTCGCGATGGTCGGGATGCGCGATGCCGATCACCTGCCGCGCCCGCTCCCGCAGGGACTTGTCGCGCAAATGCGCCACGCCCCATTCGGTGACGATGCAGTCGGCATCGGTGGCACCCAGGGTCGCCGGGCCGTCCAGGCGCGCCACCATGCGCGAGATCGCTCCGCCCTTGGCGCACGACGGCATGGCGATGATGGCCCGCCCGCCCTTGGCGACCAGCGCGCCGCGGACAAAGTCGGCCAGACCGCCCACGCCGCCGAGATAGCGGTTGCCGCCCAGTTCCGCGTTGACCTGTCCGAACAGGTCCACCTGCAGGCCGGAATTGAGCGCGGTGAGGCGGTCGGTGCGCGCCAGGGTTGCGCGGATATGGGTATAGGCGCCGGGTTCCATGCGCACCGCCGGGTTGCGATGCAGGAACTCGTACAGCGCGCGGGTGCCCACCGGATTGCCCATGATGGAGACACCGGGATCGACGCTTTTCATCGAGTTGTCGATCACGCCGCGCTGCATGAGGCGCATGACGTCGTCATTGATCAGGCCCGAGTGAAAGCCCAGATGCTTGTGGTTCGCAAGCGCGGCCAGCAATGCGCCGGCCAGGGAACCGACGCCCACCTGGAGGGTGGCGCCATCGCCGACCAGGCCGGCCACATGGGCGGCGATACGCTCCTCGTCCGCTCCGGGTGCGGGGTAGGACTGTTCGGGGATCGCCCGGTCGCTCTCGATCACATGGTGGATCGGCACGTCGTCGGGAATCTCGCCGCCGGGGATCACCGGCGCATTCGGGTTGAGTTCCACGATCACCAGGCGCGCGCGGCGTGCCGCCTCGTACATGTAATTGCGCCCGGCGCCGGCGTACAGCCTGCCGCTGCCTTCATCCCGCACCGCCTGCATCAGCACCACGTCGCTCGGGATGACCCCGCTGCTCATCGCCGGGCCGAGACGGTGATAGTGCATGGGGTAGATGGTCACCGGGATGGTGCGGCTGATCTCGGCGGTGCGAAACAGGCCGCCATAGCTGGACAAGCCCATGCCGTTGCCCTTGGCCGCCAGCGGGCTGCCGGTGATCGAGGCGCCGATGAAGGCGCTTACCCCCGCCGGGATGCTGGCGGTGCCGAACAGGCGCTCGCACAGGATGAGCGGCTCGCCGGCCATCTGCCCGATGACAATGCCGTCGCCGGCTTGAAGCAGGGTGGAGAAGTCGAGCGATTCGACCGGCTGCGGCGCGGGCAGGGCACGCGCGCTCATGCTTGCCCGCGCGGCACGGCCCGCGCGAAATGGTCGGCGATCTCCAGACGGGTGGCCACCCACACGTCGGCGCGCGCCGCCACATGCTCGAGGAAGGCGCGCAACGCGGCCATCCGCCCGGGGCGGCCGATGATGCGCAGGTGCAGCCCGAGCGACATCATGCGCGGCGCATGCTCGCCCTCGGCGTAGAGCCAGTCGAAGGTATCGATCGCGTAGCGCAGCCAGGCATCGGGCGAGAAAGCGGGATCGGACCAGAATTTCATGTCGTTGGTGTCGATCGCATACGGCACCACCACCAGCGGCTTGTCCTGGGTGTGGTCCCAGAACGGCCGGTCATGGCTGAAATCGTCCATGGTGTAGCGGAAACCCTCCTCGGCCAGCAGGCGGCGCGTGTTGTCCGAGGTGAGGTAGCGCGACAGCCAGCCGTACGGCCGGGTTCCGGTGGTCTTCTCGATCAGCGAGACCGCCTTGCGGATGTAGTCGCGCTCGGCGGACTCGTCGAGATGGTACTGGTTGGCCCAGCGGTAGCCGTGCGAGCAGGCTTCGTGGCCGCCGCGCACCATGCGCGCGGTGAACTCCGGGGCGCGCTCCAGCGCCACCGCGCAGGCGGTGAAGGTGGCCTTCAGGCCGTGCGCCTCGAGCAGGTCGAGCACCCGCGGCGCCCCGGCGTTGATGCCGTACCGGTAGTTGCTTTCGTTGGCATGGTTGCGTAGCGGCTTGCGCAGGGCGATGCCGAGTTCGTCGACCGCCTCCGGATACTTGTCGCCATCGGCGATATTGGCCTCGGCACCCTCCTCGACGTTGATCACCAGCGACAGGGCTAGGCGCTTGCCTGCCGGCCAGTCGAATGCGGGAAACTCTGCGTAGCTCATTGCCGCCTGCACATATGTCCGTACATAAACGGAGTATACGCAAGCGCGCCTTGACCCGCCCCACCCGCGCTGCCAGAATTGTCGGCGTTGTCGTTGTTGTCTGAGTTGCCGGGAACGCCAGCCTTGCCGCCCGGGCTGCCGGCGCCCGGCAGACCCGCCCGCCAAGGATGGCAATGCCCAACATCACCCGCCACCCTACATGACCTTCCACCGCACCGGAGCAAACCCATGCGCCTCATGACCGCATTCATCGCCGCATCGCTGCTGGCGTGCGCCAGCATGACCACCGCTTTCGCGCAGGCCTGGCCGAACCGACCGGTCCGGGTGCTGGTCGGCTTTCCGCCGGGGCAGGCCACCGACGTGCTGGCGCGCATGGCCGCGCAGCGCATGTCGGACGCCACCGGCCAGCAGTTCTTCGTGGAAAACCGGCCGGGCGCCTCCGGCAACATCGCCTTCGAGATGGCGGCGCGCGCCGCACCCGACGGCTACACCTTGCTGATGGGCTCCTCGGGTACGGCGGCGATCAACCCGTCGCTGTTCGCCAAGCTGCCTTACGACATCCATCGCGACTTCGCGCACGTGATCATGATGGCCGACATCCCGCAGATCCTGTTGGTCAATCCCAACCTGCCGGTGAAAACCGTGCGCGAGCTCATCGACTATGCCAAGGTCCGGCCCGGCAAGGTGGATTACGCCTCCGGCGGCAGCGGGCTCACCAACCACCTCATCATGGAGATGTTCAAGGCCGCGACCGGCCTGCGCCTGGTGCATATTCCCTACCGTGGCGGCCCCCCGGCGCTCACCGACCTGATCGCGGGCCAGGTGTCGCTGATGTTCGAGACCACCGTCGGCGCGCTGCCGCATGTGCGCAACGGCAAGCTGCGCGCATTGGCCATATCGCGCATCAAGCGCAGCGCCGGCGCGCCGGACATTCCGACAGTGGCCGAGTCCGGCGTGCCCGGCTTCGATGCGGCGGCATGGATCGCCATGTTCGCCCCGGCAGGCACGCCGCGCGAGGTGATCATGCGCCTGAACGGCGAGATCAACAAGGGCATCGTCACCCAGGAAATGCGCGACCGGTTGGTGGGGCTGGGCGCCGACCCGGTCGGCGGCTCTCCCGAGGATTTCGCGGCGTTCCACAAGAGCGAGCTGGCCAAGTGGGCCAAGGTCGTCAAGGAGTCCGGCGCCAAGCTCGACTAGTCCCCACCTCCTTCAAGGACGCCGCCATGTCAGCCGTACTCAAGCCTCTCGATCGCCCTGCGCCGCCGATTTCCGCCACCCTGGCGGGATTCATGGCCGGCACGGCTTACGCGGCGATTCCCGCCGCCACCCGCGAACGCGCCAAGCACCTGATGCTCGACGCGATCGGCATCGGCTTCGCCTCCACCACCTTCGATTTCGCGCGCGCCTCGCTGGACGGCGCGCGCGCGCTCGGCGGCGGCGGCAACACCGTGGTGCTGGGCATGGATACGCGCCTGGCCATGCGCGACGCGGTGATGCAGAACGGCGTCCTCATGCACGGGCTGGATTACGACGACACCCATGTTCCCGGCGTCCTGCATCCGACGGTGAGCCTGTTGCCCACGGTGCTGGCCCAAGGCGCCGCGCTGCGCGCCAGCGGCCGCGATATCCTGGCCGCCTATGTTCTGGGGGTCGAAGCCGCCGCCCGCCTGGCCACGGTGGCCCGGGGCGGCTTCCATACGCTTGGCTTCCATCCCACCGGGCTGGTGGGCACCTTCGGCTGCGCGCTGGCCGCGGGCAGGCTGCTGGGGCTGAGCGAGGCGCAGCTCGTGATGGCGCAAGGCATTGCCCTGTCGCTCGCGGGCGGCAGCCTGGAGTTCCTCGAGGACGGCGCCTGGACCAAGCGCCTGCATCCAGGCTGGGCCGGCGCCGCCGGCATCACCGCCGCCACCATGGCGAAGCATGGTTTCATCGGCCCGGCGGCCGCCTACGAGGGACGCTACGGACTCTATGCCACCCACCTCGCCCATGGCGGCAGGTCTGCCGATGCCGGGAACGGAGCAGGCCCCGACCTCGCCATCGCCACCGCCGGCCTCGGCCAAACATGGGAACTGCACAACGTCGCCGTGAAGCCGTTCCCGCTTTGTCACCTTACCCATGCCTGCGCCGATGCGGCCATCGCCCTGCACCGCCGCGGCATCGCGCCGGCCCGCATACGCCGCGTCATCGCGCTGGTGCCGGCCGAATCGGTGCAGGTGGTCTGCGAGCCGGTGCAGAACAAGCGGCGCCCGCAGAACGACTACGACGCGCGCTTTTCCATCCCGTTCGTGGTGGCGAGCGGACTCATCAAGGGCAAGGTCGGCCTGGCGGAACTGGAAAGGTCCGAACTGGTCAATCCGGCGGTGCTCGCGCTGGCCGACCGGGTCGACTACCGGCTCGACCCGGACACCGGCTTCCCCAGGTACTACTCGGGCGAAGTCATCGTCGAACTCGAGGACGGCACCGAAGCCAGGCATCGCGAGCACATCAACCGCGGCGCCGCCGACCGGCCGATCACTGAAGCGGAAATCATCGCGAAGTTCTTCGACAACGCCTGCCTGGCGTTGCCGCGCGAGCGCGCCCAGCGCATCTGCGAGGCGGTGCTGGGCCTCGATCGCTTCAGCGACGTGGCACAGCTGGAAGCGCTCCTCTCCTGAGCGAGCCATCCGCGCCCGTTGCGGGCCGCGTTTTCTTCAACTCCCGACCCGCCCCCTGCCATGAGCACACAGACCAACCGCACCAACCCCATGGACCGGCTCATCGCGCTGGTGACCCAAACCGGTTTCCAGCACCTGCCGCCTGCCGTCGTGGAACGTACCGCCACCTTTTTCATGGACACCATCGGCGTGGGCGTGGCCGGCATTCGCGCGCCCTTTCGCGACCCGCTGGTGGCGATAGCCGAGCAGTGGGGCGCAGCCGCCGTGGCGCCTGTGCTGGGCGGCGGCAAGCCCCTGCCGGCCCCGTCCGCCGCGCTGGTCAACGGCTACCAGATCCACGCGCAGGAGTTCGACTGCGTCTACGAGCCGGGGGTGATCCTGCCGATGGCGCCGCTGGTGGCCGGTACGCTTGCGCAGCTCGGCACCATGGCGGCGGCCGGCCAGGCGCCTTCCGGCAGGGCGCTCGTCACCGCGCTGGCGGTGGGGCTGGAGGTGTCATGCACGCTGGCCGCCAGCGCGACCACCTCGATGAAATTCTTCCGCCCGGGCACCACGGGCGGCTTTTCCGCACTGGCGTCCATTCTTTCGCTCGCCGGGGCGGACGACGCCCTGGCGCGGCGCGC